>JAAUTF010000128.1 GCA_012031775.1 Candidatus Altimarinota bacterium
GCGCTTCGGAACAGGCGCAGCGTGGCATCACTCGCAGCCAGGCTGGAGGTCGCCGCCGATCTGGCGCGTCGCGATGGGCTCGATCACCATGTGCTGCATCCCGCCGCCGATGCTGTCGTCTTGACTACCGATGAACTTTCGCCCGCTGAGGAAGTCGAGTGGGTGCTCGATTATCTACATACCAAATGCTGAGGATGCGACAATGTCCAGTTTGTCGATCGGCATGTTTGTCCTGCTGTTGCTCGCAATAACCGTGTTGTTTGTCGTCTTTGTTAAATATACCTCCAAAGACGAAGTGGAAGAACTGGGCCTGCGTCCGGAGGAGACGGTTGTCTGCACCCGTCGGCGGCACTGGATTGTATTGCTTGCGCGCCTGATCGTGCCGGGCGGCATCCTCGGGGTGTTCGGCATACTCGCGTTCTATCGCGGTCTCGGTGGCACCTTCTTCGCCGCCGGTGTGGATGCCAGTGCAGCCGGGTCGCTCGATATCGTCGGTTGGCTGCTGGTGTTTACGGTCTTCGCGCTGCTGGCTGCCTGGTTCGCCATGTTCAACAATATCAACAGCAAGAAGAAGCGGGATGCCGCATCGCAGGTGGCGGCAAATAGCCTGATCGGTCTTGCCGTGCTCTGCCTCTTTTTGATCTATTTTCGCGCTCAGGGTGGGCGCATCTTCTACTTTGACCCCTATCTTGCCGGTAGTCAGTCCTACGATCTGCTTAATCTGATTTTTATTATTTTGTGTCTCCTCGGCTTCCTCTTCTTGCTGTTCACGATCTATGATTGGTACAACGATGAGATCGTCGTCACCAACCAGCGTGTGATCTACGATAACGATCAGGTCTTTATCCCACGGCTGATCGAGCGTCGGGTGCAGGAGCAGATCCGCATTGAGGATGTGCAAGATGTCGTGGCGAAGACCGAGAGCTACACGCAGCACTACCTTAAGTTCGGTACCATCCGTGTTAAGTCGGCACGCATCGGCGGCGATATTGTGTTCGATGCTGCTAATATGCCGCTCGAGATGAAAGCCGAGATCATGAAGGTGGTCAACGCGCGGCGTAAAAGCCGTAGCGCGGAAGACCTGCGGCGGCTTGTGGATGTCAAAATCTATGACCATCAGAACGGCGGCGCGCCGACCGCTCCCGAGGTGCGGAAGGAAACTGGCTCAATGCTCTTTGCATTTGTTCGCTGGTTTGCGCCGGAAAATCCCGAGCGCAATGGCAATACGTTTATCTGGCGTAAACATTGGTTATTTAGTGCTATAGCAGTCTTCTGGCCGCTGGTCTGGTTGTTTATTATGCTAACGATTTTGGCGATTGCTGCGGCGAATGGCTGGATCGGCGGCGGCGTTGCGCTGGTAGCTATGCTCGCCATCTCGCTCGTGTTGCTGGCGTGGCTGGTCTATCGTGTAGAGGATTATCGCAACGACAAATATATCCTGACCGATAAAAACGTGCAGGATATCGAAGCGAAGCCCTTCGGCCCCGAAGATCAGCGCTCGGCAAGCCTGGGGGCGCTGCAAAATATTACTGCGCAGACGACCTTTGTCAGTAATCTTCTTGGCTATGGCGATGTCTTCTTAGAGACCGCTGGTAGCGGTGGCAAGTTCACGTTTCATAATGTGCCCGACCCGCAGTTCGTTGTTAATACGGTCAACGATTACATCGTGCAGTTTAAACAGGGCGAGCGCGACAAGGCCTTCAACGATGTGCTGGATGTGCTCAAGTTGTATCACAAAGACCAGCAGCAGGGCCAGAGCGGCCCCGCGACGGCGTAAGAATGGATTCTTTTGGTTATGGTGCAATGCTTGCTTTTGCGGCGCTTTACAAGCCAGATATTGCTGTTCTGCCTGATTCTGCTCGTGTTGCCACCGGTTGGCGCACAGGCCCAGAATCAGGCGGCGATCACGATCGATGTGCAAGCTGGCTACGATGGCAGCTACCGCGTCAGCCATTGGTTTCCGGTAACTGCTACTGTCGGTAACGATGGCCCCGATGTGCAGGGTGTGCTCGAATGGAGTTGGCCAGATGGGACTGGCTCAATGTACCAGCACGTGATCGATCTGCCGCGCGGCGCTCGCAAGCAAGTAAATTTCGCCGTAACGGTCGACGCGGTGCCGCGCTCTGCCGAGGTTCTGCTGCGCGATGCTCAGGGTGCGGTAGTGGCGCGCACGCGGGTGCGGCTTGAACCGCTCGATGTTGGTCAGTTCACGATTGGTGTGCTAAGCAGCGACCGCACCTTGTTGAACAGCCTTGTCGGCATGCAGTTCGACAATTCGAACGTCTCTGGGGTAAGCGTGCTGCATCTTGATCCGGCGCTGTTGCCGGAAAATCCGTTGACGCTTTCCGGCATCGAGGCGCTCTTTCTGCACGATATTGCCAGCGCCGATTTCAGTGCCGGGCAGCTCGCCGCGCTTGAAGATTGGGTGCGCGCTGGTGGCCAACTCGTTGTTAGCGGTGGTGCATCTGCCGAGCGCAGCGTGCCTGGCGTAGCCTCCCTGCTGCCGGTCACGGTCGGCGGTCTGCAGCAGGGCACTTCGCTGGTCGCCCTGAGCGATTTGGCTCCGGAGGCCGCTACAGCAGCGCTGGAGTCGGTTACAACGCTGAGCACGGTGACGCCGCTCCCCGGCGCGCGCCTCTGGCAAACGACGATCTGCTTACAGTACACAACGTGGGCGATGGGCGCGTGATCTTCACCGCCTTCGACCTGGGCGTTCTGCGGGCCTGGCCCGGAGAGGCGACGCTCTGGCAAACGGTGGTCGAACCGCTGAACCGAATGGAAATCGGTGCTTCGTACCGCTGGCGCGGCGACAATTTACTGCGCAACGCACTGCAGCTTCCCGCGCTGCAGCTGCCTTCGTTGTGGATCATTCTCCTGTTAATCCTGGCCTATATCGTCATTATCGGGCCGGTCAATTTTCTTGTGCTGCGACGCCTCAAACGTGTCGAACTGGCTTGGCTCAGTACACCGCTGCTGGGGCTGCTGTTTATGATCGGTACCTATGGCGCAAGCTTTTTAATGCGCGGCACGCAGGCTCAATTAGTCCAGGTTGCACTGGTGCAGAGCAACGAGGATGCACCGCGCAGCAAGACGACGGCGTTTGTGGGCCTGTTCTCGCCCCAGCGCCGCAGTTATGTGCTTGGCTTTGCACCTCGCGCCCTGCTCAGCGCAGGGCAGTTCGATGGCTTTGGCAATGATGCGGTAACCTTTCGTAGCAGCGATAGCACCAGCGAGATTCGTGATGTGTTGGTGGATGTCTCTGCGCTGCGTACGTTTATCGTTGAGCAGCCCGATGGTGCCGCACTGCAGATTAGCAGCGAGTTGAGCCGCCAGGGCCGGCTGGTTACCGGTACGGTGAGCAATGCAAGCGGCGTTACCTTAAGCGACACTTTGTTGGTTAGCGGCAATGCGGCGGTGCGTCTGGGCGATTTTGCCCCCGGCAGCAGCCTTGAGGCACGGCTGAATTTAAACGAGGGTAACTTCCCGAACGACTTCACGAATGCGCTGGTGAGCACCGATGGCATTATCAACCGGCAGACAGTTTTGAATAACCTGTTCGACTTCGATCGCTTTAGTTTCGGTGGGCCGCTCTTTCTCGGCGAGCAGGGTATGCCCGATCCGAACGGTGTCTATTTGATCGGCTGGCGCGATCAGCCGCTCGTCGATGGTCAGCTCGATACGGGCACTGCGACCCAAGAAGGCACGACTATGTATGTGATCAGGTTAGATATATGATTGTTGAGATTACCGACCTTACTCATCGTTATGGCGCAATGCTGGCGCTTGATCAGCTCAATTTGCAGATCCCGCCCGGTGCGATCTACGGTTTTATCGGCCCGAACGGAGCTGGTAAGACGACAACGATGCGTATTCTCACGACACTGCTGCTGCCATCAAGCGGTGAGGCGCGTGTGGCCGGTCACGAGGTGACGCGCGACATCCAGGCGGTGCGGCGCGAGGTCGGCTTTATGCCCGACTTCTTTGGCGTGTACGACAATATGAACGCCTACGAGTACCTCGACTTCTTCGCTGGTGCGCATAAGGTGGCCCCTGAGCGTCGCCCGCAGATGATCGCCGATCTGCTCGATCTGGTCGACTTAAGCCATAAACGCGACGCCGATGTGATGGGCCTTTCGCGCGGTATGAAGCAGCGTCTTAGCCTGGCGCGGACGATGATCCATAACCCTTCGCTGTTGATCCTCGACGAACCGGCCAGTGGTCTTGATCCACGCGCCCGCGTCGAGCTGCGCGAATTACTCAAAGAGCTGCGCGCTATGGGTAAAACGATTATGATCAGCTCGCATATTCTCACCGAGCTCGCCGAGATGTGCTCGCACATCGGCATTATCGAGCACGGTCGGCTGCTTGCCTCGGGCGATGTGGCGACAATTATGCGCAGCTTGCAGCCGCATCATATTATCGAGATTCACGTCCTTGGCGATGCCGCTAATGCGGCTGCACTGGCCGTGCAGCTGCCGCAGGTACGTGATGTACGCAGCTTTGTGGAGGAAACACCCGCGCGTCTTGAGATCGATTTCGAAGGCGATGAGCAGGCGATAAGCGCGCTCTTAGTTCACCTCGTTCAGGGCGGTATCGCCATGACCCATTTTGCGGCGCAGGCCAGCAATCTCGAAGAGATCTTCCTGGCCGTAACCCAGCAGAGCACCGCAGCACCGGAGTCGGCTGCAACTCCTGCCTGATCTGCAACGTCAATCGAAAGTACAGGTGTGGCTGCTGGCAGTAGAGCCGCCAGCAGCCACACGATTATTATCTAGTGGAAGGAAAGGGCTATGACCCCCGATTACAGCGACAACGATACGGCGCGAGTTCGCCAGGCGGAGCTTTCCTCAGCTGGCCAGCAAACGGTGAACCTTGGCGCGCAGCTGCCAACAGTGGCATCAGGCTCGGCTAACATGGTCGGCTCACCCGCTACCCAACGCAACAATCCCTGGGGTTGGCTGCTGATTGGCCTGGGCGCGCTGTTGCTGCTGAGCAATGTCGTCTGGCAGACCTTAAATCTCGAGGCTGGTGTTATTCTGTTGACGATCGCGAGCTGTTTTCTCTTTTTTAGCCTTTGGAAGCGTATTTTTCCACTGTTTATCCCTGGTGCCATTCTTGCTGGCCTGGCCTTTGGTATCACCTTCGAGCCGATCGCGAGCGCAGCGTCTATTCTTTGGGGCATCGCGCTTGGCTTTCTGGCGATTTTGTTTGTCGGGCGTGGCCTCTTTAAAGAGAAGTCCGACTGGGCAGTTTTCCCCGCTGTACCGCTCTTTGCGGTTGGCTTTATGGTTTTTGTGCTCAACGGCCTGAGTGTGTTTGGTGCAGGCGTGATTTGGGTGCCAATTATGCTCATCGGTCTGGGCCTTTATCTCGGTTGGGGCCGTCGGTAGCTGAGGAGAGTCAGGTTTGGAAAAGCTCAACGAACTCAAGCAGCGCCTTGCGACGATCAGCGATCTTACTGCGGCAAGCTCGGTGCTGATCTGGGATCAATCGACGTATATGCCGCTCGGTGGTGCGGCGGCGCGCGGGCGCCAGCTGAGCACGCTGGCGCGCCTCGCCCACGAGCACGCTACCGACCCGGCGCTGGGCCGCTTGCTCGACGATCTCCAATCCTATGCCGAGTCGTTGCCTTACGATGATGATGACGCCAGCCTCCTGCGGATCGCGCGCCGCGAGTTTGAACGCGCTACGCGCGTGCCAGCTGGCCTCGTCGCTGCGTTCTCCGAGCACAGCGCCCGCAGCTATAGCGCCTGGACGATCGCGCGCCCAGCCAACGATTTCGCCGCCGTGCGGCCGCATCTGGAGCAGACTCTGGAGCTGAGTCGCCAGCTCGCCGACTGTTTTCCGGGCTACGATCATATCGCCGACCCCTTGATCGACTTGAATGACTACGGTATGCGCGCCGCTAGTGTGCGCGCGCTTTTTGCCGAGTTGCGCCAGGAGTTGGTGCCGCTGGTGCGTGCGATCACCGCCCAGCCGAGTGCCGATGATAGCTGCCTCCTCCAACATTACCCTGCGCCCGCGCAGATCGCCTTTGCCGAGCAAGTGATCCGCGACTACGGCTATGATTTCGAGCGCGGACGCCAAGATATCGCCCCCCACCCTTTTATGATCCGCTTTGCGCTCGACGATATCCGCATCACAACGCGTGTTAAAGTCGACGATCTCAGCGAAGCACTCTTCAGCACACTGCACGAATCTGGCCACGCGATGTATGAACAGGGCATCGCTGCAACCCATGAGGCCACACCGCTGGCCAGTGGAACGTCGGCGGGCGTTCACGAAAGCCAGTCGCGCCTATGGGAAAATCAGATCGGGCGCTCACAGGTCTTTTGGCAACACTACTATCCGCAGTTGCAGGAAGTCTTTCCGCAGCAGCTCGGCGCTGTGTCGCTGGAAAGCTTCTACCGTGCGGTCAACAAAGTGCAACCTTCGCTGATCCGCACCGATGCCGATGAAGTGACGTATAATCTGCATGTTATGATCCGCTTTGATCTCGAATTGGCCTTGCTGGAGGGCACGTTAGCGGTCGCTGATCTGCCCGAGGCCTGGCGTGCGCGGTACACAAGCGACCTTGGTGTAACACCACCCGACGACCGCGACGGCGTTTTGCAGGATGTCCATTGGTTTAGCGGTATGATCGGCGGGGTGTTTCAGGGCTATACTATCGGGAATCTGCTCAGCGCACAGTTCTTTGCTGCCGCACAGCAGGCTCTGCCACAGATTGGTGTCGAGATCGCGAGCGGGCGTTTTGCGACCTTGCGCGGTTGGCTGCGTGAGCACATTTATTGCCACGGTAGCAAGTATACTGCCGCCGAGTTGATCACCCGTGCTACTGGCGGGCCACTCACGATTGCGCCGTATATGGCCTACCTGCGAGAAAAATACGGCAAGTTGTACGCGCTGTAGAGGCCAGTGCTTGGCCCCACAGTGCGTACAACTTGCCGTGCAGCGTGTACACTTTGTTTTATCGTGTGATGACGGGGAGCCAGGTGGTTGCCTGTGTACTCACCGCCGAAGCCGCCCAGACAGCATAGTGCGGCCCCCATGTTCCGGCTACACTGCGCCCGCGCAAGAGCAGATAGCCTTGCGCGGGTGCTACGATCTGCACTTGAAAGGCCTCGGTGTCGCTATCGAAAAGACCGTCACGCGGCGTCAGCGCCACAGCCTCGCCGCCCCAAGCCGCCGAGCGGCCCAGGTAGAGGTCACCGCCGCTAATTGGCTCGCCGCTGCTCGCTAAGAGGCCAGCGATCGTGATGGTGTCGCCGCTGCGGGTCAAGGTGAGGTCAGAGACATCCGGCCCCGCGGGCTGGGTATAAGGCGCACTAGCCACGCGTGCGCCGTAACGCAACGCAGGCAGGTTGCGACCCCAAAAATTGCCGCCGCTGCCGCTATCGAGGCAGCGGTACGGCGGCATAAAACCGGCGCACTCACCGCTATTTGGCCCGATCTCAAAAGTATAGGCCGCAATGCCTAGCTCGCCATAAGCCCATTCGTCGGTTGTGCCCGAGGTAGGATAGAGCTCGATGGCTTGCTGGGGCTGGTAGCCATTAAAAGTTGCCATGCGCCCGCCCAAGCGCGCCAGCGCTGATCCGTTCGGTGCTGGGTCATATGTCGAACCCCATGGCCAGAGCACAAGGTCGGCGTAGGAGTGTAACGAGATCAGCACGCCACTTGTTGAAGCCGGCGCTGCGATGCCCTCGATCGGGCGCACCGGATCGGGGAAGAAACTCGCAATATAGTCCTGAAGCGCCTGTGTCTCCGGCTCCGAGGCTGCGCTGCGCCCGGAAAGACATCGCTACAGGCTGGTGTATCGGGCGCATTCACTGCGCCCCAGCGCAGGCTATGGTTACGGTTGAGATCGACGCCGATACGGTCGGTGCTACACGAGCTATCGTAGGTTGGGTTGCGATTTTTGCGCTGCATCAGGCCCTGCTCGGCGATCTTGCGCCCATCAGGGTTGGCGAGCGGCACCACGACGATCGTGTGCTCATCTAGCAGCCAGGTCACATCAGCGTCTTGCCCGTAGCCTTCCACCAGATAGCTAATGAAGCGCGTTGCCACCTCAGCGGTTGTCCATTCGCGCGCATGGAGCGCCGCCATCAACACAAAAACTGGCTTAGGCCCGGCGATCTCACGGTTGCTCAGACGTAACCCAAGCAGATCGTAGCCGCCTGGACCGCCCGCCGTGATGCGGTCGTAACTATCGCCGAAATCGTCGATGCTCGCCAGGTTCGGGTAGCGCGCAGCGATGTCGCGCAGAAAAACCTCGGTCGCTTCGACATTGCGGTAGCCTGCGAAGGTCGCATTAGCGGCGTTGCGCATCAGCACCGACTGGCGCACATCAACACTGACATTCCACCCGCTGCGCTGCAGTTCGGCGTATTCGGCGGCGGTCACGAGCGCAAAACGGGCCGCGCCCGCCTGCGTCTCCAGCAGGTCGAGTCCGAGACCCGCTAGTCGTTCGACATCGGCACGCGTAGCCAGATCAATGCGCGCCACAAATGCCTGCGGCCTGACCTGCACGTGTGAGTGCGTCGGCGCGCTGCTGATGGCGAGCAGTGTGTAGAGGCTCATGAGACAGCATACGCCGATCAACAACGATCGGCGGCTCTGAAACAGGCGCATTGCTTCCTTCTCCTTGGCGAGATGACAGCGGGCCATTACGGTGAAGTGGACACCTGTGTCACCGACATCTGGCTACTGGCTATCGTATCAAGCTGTCATCGAGTTATCAGACCCAGCTATCGATTTCATCTATCATTTTAGCTATCTCGAGCAGCAGCGCTGCGCCCCCAAGCGTGGCGAGCAGCGGGGCCGCAGCCTCGGCAATACGAAGTGCCTCATCACGCCCAATGACGGCGACCTGTAGCGCCTGACCGAGCGCGCGTGCGTATCGGATGATTGCTCTGCGCTTGAGCAAGCGAGTGCAGACAGGCTCGGCGCGGTCTATGGCGCATCGGTAGCTGAACGACCGTCGTTGCCTCACTGTTCAAGCCTGCTGGCTGCGAGCGCAGCGACAAGACCGGCGCGGTAGCGACTGCGCGCCTCGGCACTCGTAAACAGTTCGTGATTGTCAGCGATATTAAGCGCTCGTGCGGCATGCCCTTGCGCGATCAGCAGTGGTGCGATCACGGTCAGGGCGCGCGAGCGCTCACTCGCGTTTGTAAGCAGCATCGCCGCCTGCCAGGCGGCCAGCGCCTCACCGCTACGCGCCTGAACCACGGCGATCTCTGCCTGTGTGCGAGCGCGCTGCTCATCGCTGCCGATGCTTGCCACAAGTCGTTGCGCTTCTTGCCAGCGGCCGCCGTCGGCGAAGAGATGCCCGATTTCATCGAGAGCCCAGTCGCGCTCGTCGTCGTCGGTAACCCGTTCAACGACGGCCTGCGCCGCTGCGATATCGCCATGACGCGCAAGGCCAACCGCAACCCGCGCCAGTGCCCGGTCGCGCTCTTCGCCTTCGCCGAGCTGCATCACAATCGCTATAGCGTGCTCACCGCGCCCGAGCGCTGCGTGGGCTGCGGCAAGTGCTGAAAGCAGCGGTACGCGGGCATCGCCGGTAAGCGCATCGATATCGGACGTAGCGCGTTCGAGGGCAAGCATTGCCACTAGCCCTTCGAGCCGAAGCCGCAGGTCGAGCAGTGCGTCGACACGCACCTCGACATCGTCGATCTCCTCAGCTGCTGCTAGTGCGTCGCCGTCTAGTTCCGCTGTCGCCAGGGCTAGCGCTAACCGCGCCAGGCCCCGGTCGCGCTGCTGAGCGTTGGGCAGGCTATCGAGCCAGCGGCGTGCGGTGGCCTCATCTGAGGGAGCTGCATCGCATGCCAGTTCTATCAACGCCCACGCGCGCGCCGTTTCGCCGCCGATCTCGTCGAGCAAGTGTCTGCCACGTTCATCGCCTGCACGCAGCTGTGCAACAGCTACCTCCGCGCGCGCCCAGGCACCCATATTCTCATGCAGCATATTGCGGGCCACCCGCTGGGCCTGAACGAGATCGCCATGTGCAAGCAAGTAACGCACAATCGTGGTCTCGACCATCGCTCGCCGCTCAAGATGAGCAATATACTCGGCTATCTGCAAGGCGCAGCTTACATCGCCAAGGTCGCACGCCGCGCTGGCCAGAGCAGCGTGCAGCTGCTCGCGCTGTTCGCGCCAGCTGCGTGCGAGGCCCCGCTCTTCCAGGTCGAGTGCGCGCGAGAGCAGTCGCATCGCCGATGCGCGCATACGCAATCCGTAGCAACTTTCGCCGAGCCGTCGCAGTGTTTGCGCCTTTTCAAGGCCATCCGGGAGGTGCTCCACCATTTCTAGCACCCGCTTAAGCGCCCCTTCGCGGCCATATGTCGCGGTCGCCTGTTCAAAGGCCACCGCCGCCGCATCGGGGTTGATCACGCGTGCCCGCAAGGCCAGCGGAGCCAGCAAGCACTGCCGCCCGACACTAGCCGCAAAGGCTGGGCCTTCACGTGCCGCAGCGTTGAGCTCCCACGCCAGATCGCGCGCCACTGCCGACAATCCGGCCCCGCGCCGTTCTTGATGGCGAACCCAATCGCGCTGTGTGACGCGGTCTAGCGCGTTACCGCGCTGGGCGGTGGTGGCCAGCGCTGCATGTCGGGCGAACTGTTCGCCAAGATAGCGCGCTGTTGCCGGTCGATCCGGGTTCGTTTGTAACAGGCGCTCGCCCTCCAATGCCACGCCGACAATTGCGCTGTGGGTTTGCACTAGCAGCTGCGGTTGATGTTCTGCCACAAATGAAACTAGCGAGCGATGGCTTGGCGCGATCAGCAGTTCGCCCTCAGCTTGCTCAAGCCTTACCAGACCAAGGCGCTGCCAGGTTTCCACCAGCGGCAGCGCATCGCGCGCCAGCAGCCGGGCGGTCAGCGGTAAGGGGGCACCTGCCGCCAGTACAAGCGCGGCCAACGAGCGCTCCTCGGCGCTCAATTGCGACCACCAGAGCGCGTACAGGCCAGCCAGATCGCCCGGTATCTCTGCTCCAGACATCAGCCCAGTGGCTGAAAAACGTGTGGCAAGCGCAAGATAGAGTAAGTTACCTGAGGCAGTATGTAACAGCCGCGCGCGCAGATCAGACGGGCATTGCCAGGCGTCGAGCAGGGCTTGTTGCAGATCGTAGAGCTCGGAGTTGTCCGTCACAACGTCGATCGTCGCTATCGTCGGTAACGGCAGCGGAGTTTCTGGTGTACAGCCATAGACTACAAACACGCCCGGTGGCAGCTCGTTCTGCAAAAACAGCTGTGGCGGAGCAAGGGGCTGTGTGAGCGTCGGCGCATCGTAGATCAGCACAATCGGGGTGGCTCGTTCCGCCCGCGCAACGGCCTCGGCCAGAACCTGGTCGAGCGCGGACGGATCGTTGAGCGCTGCCGGGTCGAGTAGCGGTAGTGCGAGTGCCACAGTGCAACGGATTGCGCCGTGAGGGCGGCCAGCGTGCTATCGCCAGCGCTATCGGCATGGCAGAAAGGGTACGG
>JAAUTF010000129.1 GCA_012031775.1 Candidatus Altimarinota bacterium
ATATTTATCACGTCGGGCCGCTCGATGCTAGACACACAACAACACGCGTGATATTAGCAGGCAGCACTATTGATGTTACGCCGACAGAGTTCGTGGTGCTTCAAGAACTACTGCGCGAACCGGGCCGGGTCGTCTCTTGCGCTGAACTGGTGCGGTCGTCGCAGCATATTACTATCGACGATGAAGAAGCGCGACAGGTCATCCGCCCACACATTGTGCGCCTACGTCGTAAGATCGAACCCGACCCACAGCAGCCGTGTTATATTCAGAGCGTGCGTGGTATTGGCTATCGCTGGGCTGGTGGGTTAGAGCAGGCAGCAGAGAACACAAAGCACAGAGCACAAAGCTTCTGACGCTCGCCTCGTTTACCCGCAACGGTACAGACCTTCCCACAACCTGTTTAGGATTGCTATATTGCATCTCATGGCAGGCTGACGTATCATAGAAGAGAGCTAGTGTGGGAAAGGAACATGCCATGAGTTTCGATCAATTAGTGATGCTTGGGATCGTGGTTTTTGTAATGCTCGGGCAGGCCATCTTATGGTCGTGGGTGTTTATCAAGAAGCGACAGGTAGCGCCGGACGTACGGATCTTCAACTGGCGTGAGCTGCGCGACTGGGTGATGAGCCTCACGGTACGACGACGCGCGGGTTAGAACATAGTCAGATAGTCAGATAATGAGCACGGGCCGCAATGCGGCCCGTGCTCATTATCTCACACTTAGCGATAGGCCATGCGCTGCAGTTTGGCCAGATCGGTGAGCGTAATCGAGTCGTCTTCGACGCGGATGATCCCGGCCTCGCGGAACTCACCAATGGCCTTGGTAACCGTCTCGCGGTACGAGCCAATCATCTCGGCGAGCTGCTGGTGCGTGTAGCGCACAACACTAGGCTGAGCAACCTGCTCGACATTATTAGCCGGCAGACCGGCGAGATTAAGCAGCACGGTGGCGAGGCGCTGCGGCACACTTTTAAAGGCGATATCGGCCAATTTATTCTCCATCGTGCGCAAGCGCTGCCCCATCACCTCCATAAACGCGATCGCCACCTGTGGATAGGTTTCAAGCACCTGGCGCAGTGTATCGCGGCCAATCACGCCGATCACACACTCCGCCATCGCCTCGGCAAAACTATCGTGAAGCCACTGACCAACAAGCGTCATCTCACCGAAGATCGTCACTGGCTCGAGCACGGTAAGAGTGAGCGCACGCCCCTCGGGCGAGAGCTTATAGATACGCACGCGGCCGCTGCGCAGCACAAAAAGCTGCTCGCCGACCTCATTTGGTGAATGAAAGATCTGGCCTGCCGGGTATACGTTGTAGGCGATCAAGCGCTCGAAATCGGCACGCTGTGCAGGCAGCAAATCGCGAAAAATATCGCCCGCTGTCACATAATGGATCGTCGGGCTGCTCATAGCGCGCTCCTCCATTGTTGAAGTCAGGATGCAAGATTGAGGATAAAAAGGGCGAAAGCACCACGCGTGCGCTGTTCGCTGTAAAAAGCTCTGCGGCTCTCTGCTCTACCGATCATGCTACAACGACACTCTTGCCCATTTCAAACAAAGCGGGTGCCGCCGGCGGCAAAGCCAGCCAGATTGGTGATACGCACTGCAGACACTCCTGCGGCGAGCGCAGCGTGTGCTGAGCGCACCTTGGGAATCATGCCACCACTGATCTGGCCAGCGCCAATTGCCGCCTCGACCTGGGCGGCATCGAGCTGCTCAACCACCGCGCCGTCGAGCATAACACCAGGTACATTGCTGACAAAGACGAGCTCGGCAGGCCGTCCGGTGGTGCAGAAGGCAGCAGCGATACCCTGAGCAACATGATCGGCGTTTACATTGTAGGCCAGACCATCGTCTTCGCCCAGGGCGACAGGCGCGATAATCGGCAGCCAGCCGTTCACAAGCATGGTGTTGAGAGTTGGCGTCGCGACCGTCGTTATCGCGCCGACGCGCCCGAGATCGATGCCACCCGGGCGTAAGGGTTGACAACGTAGCACACCAAGATCGACGCCACTCATACCGATGGCAGCAATACCAGCGCGCACGCAGTGCGCAACCAGACGCTTGTTGATACTGCCACAGACCACCATCTCCATGATATCCATCGCGGACGGCGACGTGACGCGCAAGCCGTCGATAAATTCCACCGGCTGGCTAAAGCGCTCAAGCGCGGCGGTGATCTCCTTACCACCACCGTGTGCTAGCACCAGCGGCCCTTGCGAACGGCGCAAGGCCTCAACCAGCTCTGCCAGAAACGATGCGTCATCTAGCTCATTGCCGCCAACCTTAACGACAGCGATCGGTGTGGTCATGCTCACCTTGTATGTAAAGGCTGCTAGCCATGTCCTGATTGCGAGATTGCAATGCAATCGTGCAACCAGGACATGGCACTATTATACCGTAGTTTACGCAACAGCGATGGTATAATAAGACCGCTATGCAAAGAGGTATAGCGCACTAAAGGGGGTATAAATCGTGCTCACAACAGACCAGATTATCAGCTTTTTCGAGGGCCGCATAGCCCAACTCAAACTCAACGGCGACCGTGAAGGGATGCGCCGCTGCCAGCTGGCGCTCGGCGTTTTAATAGAAGCTGCCGAGCATCACAATGATGCCAACACCGCGCGACGGCTGCGGGTGCTGGCGGCACGCGCGGCAAACGACCGCGAAGCGCTTGAGGACGATTAAGGAGCCGATGATGTCTTTTGCCGCATCGCTCGCCGACATTCAAGATGCCCGCCGTACGCTCCGCGACATCATCATCACAACGCCACTGCTCCCTGCCGGGAAGCTCTCTGCAGAGCTAGGCGCTGAGGTTTATTTTAAAGCCGAGAACACGCAGCACAGCGGTTCGTTCAAACTGCGCGGTGCCTACAACACAATCTATCATCTCAGCGCGGCAGAGCGTGCCTTCGGTGTGATCGCACCTCGGCGGCAACCATGCTCAGGGTGTTGCGCTCGCCGCCCGGCTGCTCGGTGTTAGCTCTACGATTGTTATGCCGGTGCGCGCTCCGCTTACCAAAATTGTGGCAACGCGCTCACACGGGGCCGAGGTGATCTTGCACGGGAGCAGCTTCGACGACGCAGTGGCGCACGCGCGCTTTCTGCAGGCCGAGCGGGGGCTGACCTATGTTCACGCCTTCGATCATCCACGAGTGATCGCGGGACAGGGCACCATCGGTCTTGAGCTCGCCGAGGCACTGCCAAACCTAGATCTGCTCGTGGTGCCGATCGGCGGCGGCGCCTGATCGGCGGCATCGCGATCGCGCTCAAAGCGCTACGCCCCGATGTGCGTATCGTCGGCGTGCAGTCGGCGGGCTGCGCACCCGTACCTGAGTCGTTGCGCAGCGGACACCCATGCAGTGTGGCGACCGCCCAGACGATCGCGGACGGTATTGCGGTGAAACGCCCCGGCGATATGACATTACCAATTATCAGCGAACTCGTCGACGAAGTCGTAACGGTCGAAGACGACGAGATCGTCATGGCGATAGCCCACGTCTTACAGCATAATAAACTCGTGGTGGAGGGGGCTGGAGCGGCGGGTGTGGCGGCACTACTAGCGAAGAAAGTGCCGGTGCGAGCGGGCGCGGTGGTAGCGACGGTACTGTGTGGCGGGAACATCGACAGCAATTTACTGGCGCGGGTGATCGAGCAGGCCATGGTACGCCAGAGCCGCTTTCTGATCGTACGCACCAGTGTCGACGACCGGCCAGGAAATCTGGCACCGCTAGTGAGCCAGGTAGCAGCACTCGGCGCGAACGTTATCGATATTGTGCATCGGCGCGCGGCCTGGCTCGGCCCCGTCGATCGGGTGGGTATCGAAATGCTGCTGGAGATCCGCGACGCAGGCCACGGCCAGGCGGTGATCGAACAGCTTACCCAGTCCGGCTACCATTGCGATCTGGCTGATCACGTGTGAGGAGTGATGACTCAGAAGTTTACTCTTTGCCCATGCACTGAACGTTTTTAGCTACTTATTCGTTCTACGCGCGCCTGTGCGCTGAAGCACCGGGCGCGTGGTGCCGAAGCCTGCTGATCAACCTTTACGTAGTATTCAGGTCTGCGCGGCAACCACGCCCTGGGCTCACGCCCTAAGTTAGGATGACCAAGCCCGCTGAGGCGAGCTACTCAATGGCATGCTCAACGTTTATAAGCAAGCTTGTACCGGATTTAATGCTCAATGGCCAGAAGTAGTAACCGTTGTTGACCTTCTGAATACTAAATCCTGAATTCTACTCGACACCCATGCAACAAGTTCTTTTCCGGCTGCGCCAATTTCGCGGCACTGAATTTCAACTCCTGCTGACCGCGCTGCTCTTCTTTGCAGCGGGCTATTTGCTAGTCGTCGCGGCAACGGGGCAAGATCAATTTGTGGCCACGCTACCGGGCGTGCTCGAAATCCTCTGGCCGTCGACGCTACCGCTGGCGCTGTTTATGGCGGTATCGCTGGGCCTGAGCCTGCGCAACCCCCATGCCGACCAGATCTTGCTGCCGCTGGTGGCGCTACTGAGCGGCCTGGGCCTGCTGATTATCGCACGGCTCAAACCTAGCCTCGACACCTTTCTCTGCTCGCTTGAGGACGGCACGGTGGTTACCTGCTATGGCGACGTGGCCGCAAAGCAGTCGCTGTGGGTGACGCTAGGCGTGCTCGCGATGGCGCTGATCATCTTCGTGCCCTGGGACGCAATCTTCATCCGGCTGCAGCGTATGTCGTTGACAGACTGGCTCGACCACTACCGCTACGCCTGGCTGATGCTCGGGCTGACATTAACAGTGGCGACCTTTCTCTTCGGCACCGATCTGAACGGCAGCGGGGTGCGTGTATGGTTCGATTTCGGTCTGTTCTTGTTTCAGCCCTCGGAACTGCTCAAAATCCTGCTAGTGATCTTTATGGCCTCGTACCTGAACGAGCACCGCGAAGTGGTTGCGGCGGGCTATCGGCTGGGGCCGCTCACGCTGCCGCCGCTACCGTACCTGGTGCCGCTGGCCGGTATGTGGGGCATCGCGATGGGCATCATCATTGTGCAGCGCGACCTGGGCGCGGCGCTGCTGCTGTTCGGCGTCTTCCTGGCAATGCTGTATGTGGCGACGGGGCGCGGGCTGTATGTTGTGGCTGGCCTGAGCGCTTTTGCCGTCGGCGCGTATGTGCTCTACCGCATCGTACCGGTCGTCGCACTGCGAGTGCAAGTCTGGCTCGACCCCTGGGCAACGGCGCAGGGCACCGGGTACCAGATCGTGCAGGCGGTATACGCGCTAGCCTCGGGCAAAATCTTCGGCGTAGGGTTAGGAGCTGGGCGTCCGGCGATCGTACCGGCCATCCACACCGACTTTATCTTCACTGCGATCGGCGAGGAGATGGGGCTAGCGGGGCGCGCTGGCAGTGTTGGCGGCGTATGTGCTACTGATCTTTCGCGGCTTCCATATCGCGCTGGCGGTGCCGGGGCGCTTCCGCGGCTTTGAGCAACTGCTGGTGATCGGATTAATCGCCATCATCGCCGTACAAACACTGATCATCGTCGGCGGCAATCTCCGGCTCATCCCGCTCACCGGTATCACACTGCCCTTCATCTCGTATGGCGGCTCCTCCATCTTGATCAACTTCGTCATTGTCGGCTTGCTGATGCGTATTTCGGCAGCACGCCGATGAGCGAATGATCAACAGCTACCGCACTGCTGGCACTGGCTGCTCCAGGTAACCGCCCGACTCCGCGCGCTCAAGCACTGCGTTGATAGCCGCTACCAGTGTACGCGCGCCTTCTACGCTCAACTCCACAGCGACTCGGGCGCTCGGCCCGAGCGCCTCGTTGACGAAGTCGATGTTTACGGCGTGCTCAAACGGGGCGTTGAAGGGATGATCATAGGACACGTTTGCTTCGCGCAGCTCGAACCAGCCGTTCGTGCCTTTGCCACACCCGGCGATCCCTACCTGCGTCACAATCATAGTACACATCATGCTTCTCCTTGACTGCTTGGCATCACTTTAGGTGAGTCTCCAGGAAGGCGAACAACTTTCTCCAGCCATCCACCGCCTGCTCCTGCCGATAATTGGGCCGGTCGTGATAGAAGAAGCCGTGGCCGGCTTTGGCGTACATATGGAATTCGTATGTTTTGCCGTGGTGCTTGAGTTCCTCTTCAAGCTGAGCGACGTGGGCTGGCGTCGGGTTCTGGTCTTCCTCGCCGAAGATGCCGAGCAGCGGGCAGGATAAGTCTTGTGTGTAGTCGATTGGGGCAACGGGCTGTTTCGGCGTCAATTCGCCCGGTGCCATCACAACACGCCCGCCCCAACAATCGACCACCGCGCTAAAACCCGGTACGCGACAGGCTGCCAGAAAGGCGTGCCGCCCGCCCGAACAAGTTCCGAACACGCCGACCTTGCCGTTGCTAGCGGGCAAGGCACGCAAATATTGCAGCGCACCCGCCAGATCGCCCAAGGCTTGCTCGTCGGCCACGCCGCCTGCTGCACGCACCTTGGCTGCGACATCCTCCGGCGACCCGTGCCCGGCCCGATGGTACAGATTGGGCGACAAAGCAGCATAGCCGTGATGGGCGAACTTCCGCGTTGCCTCGCGATACCACTCGTCCCAGCCAGGCATGTGATGGATAAGCACAACGCTCGGAAATGGGCCGGGGCCAAGAGGGCGCGCAAAGTAGGCATTGATGAAGTCGCCTGAGCACCGGAAAGCGCGATCGTTTCCGCGAGCATGCCTTCGTACATGTCAGTCTGATACACAGGGGCACTCCTTAACTAAGCGATGTGTGCGTGCGCGATGGTAGTGGCAGAACCACCAACAGCGAGCACCCATATGGTCATATGCGCAGCTTGGTTATAGCAACTCACATTATACGCCGCAGAAAGCGAAGAGTAACTCGACAACCTGGCCCTGGATCAGGCCGTAGACCACGGCAGTATCTGATTCGAAATAGCGGCTTGTCACCAACAGCTCAAGCTGACCATCGCCGTTCAGGTCGAAAGTCTGGGGAGGTCGATGCTCGGCGCGGGGGGTAAATTCCGTTTCGTTGCCGCTGGCCCCCTCCTCATCAGGATAGACCGTAGCCGTGACCAGCAGCGTCTGCGGCACATCTTCATCTGCGGTTTGCAGCAAGACCAGCGAATAATCGCCGGGCAAGGCATCGACGGCTTCGGCGGCCCCACTGAAGCGGGTGGCGCTGATCAGCAACTCAGGCCTCCCATCGTTGAGCAAGTCGACAGCCTGTACTTCGAAGCGATCGGCGTCGCTCAATAGAGGCTGCGCGATGCCCGCGCCTTGCAAATAATCGATGACCGCTGCTTCGGCGACACTGCGTGTCGCCGCATCGCCGATGGGCTGTACCAGGCGCGGTTGTACCTCCCAGTCGCCGCCGAGCGCTACGAGCGCCGTATCGGCGGGCGGCGGATCAAGCGAGAGCACATACTGATTGTTATAGGGCGGTTCTAGATCGAGGGTTGGCGCGCTGCCTATCGTCTCACCCGCACTGCCGCTTGCGCCATAGAGGCGATAACGCTCGCCGCCGCGCAGCAGCGACTCCGTCGCAGCGTTATTGAACCAAGCCCCGCCATAGCTACCGCCGAGCACAATATGCTGCTGGCAAAGCGCCGTCTCGACGATCGGCACGATGACATCGCTATTTAGTGCGGTTGGCGCAAAGAGCTGCGCCTGAGTCTGCGGGCCAACAATACCGTCGGCCTCCAAGCCATGCACGGCCTGAAAAGTCTGGACGGCAGCAGCAGTCTGCGGGCCGTAGAAACCATCGCGCGCGCCGAGCTGGCGATAGCCTAAGTCGAGCAGCCGCTGTTGGACTGCTAACACATCGTCGCCACTGAGCGGCGGCTCTTGTACACTTAAAACGCGCGCATTAGGATCGGGCGTTGGCACAGCTGCCACCGGGCTCGCTGTAACAGCGGGTGCAGGCGGGCTCGCCACCGCAGTCGCAGGCACACTCGGCGGCGGCGCGCTCGTTGTGGCAGCGCTGGTCGGCGGCGCTGCAGTGGCAGTTGGCAGAATTGCCGTTGTGGTCGTGGTGACGGCAGCGGGCGCGGTACATCCAGCAAATAAAGGCAACACAAGCAACACAAGCACAGAGGTCGATCGTAACATAGCTCGGTCTCCTACGGTGCGCCAGAAATAGAACATTGTGAGCGTGCGCACCATTATGACGATAGCATGGACTCGCACCTCTGCGCAAGGTGAACTGGCGCAGGTACGTGCTACTGGCAGCAATGCTACCAGCAGCAGGCACCTATGCATAAGGCCTAACAACTTCTTAGGCATGCGGACACTGGCGCTTGGGACAAGCACCAGTGGAGCATGAGGTCACCCGTGACCGCGCTGGTGCAGACGGCTCACGCATCACGGCTCACAGCCGCATGGGTTACACCATTCGTTTCCTCTAGATCTGTAAAGTGTATTGGCGGTGGTGTCGAACGCCCCAGCACAAAGGCAGCCGCTCGCTCGGCGATCATCAGCGTTGCTGCCTGCGGGTGCCCACCGATAATCGTCGGCATAATCGAGGCATCCGCCACACGCAGCCCGGTGACACCGTGGACACGTAGCTGGTTATCAACTACGGCACACAGGTCATCGCCCATCTTGCAACTACCTACAGGATGATAGAGCGTCTGGAAATGGGCACGCACAAAGGCCGCTAACGCCGTGTCGTTCTGTTCACCTTGCCCTGGCCAAACCTCTGCGCCGCGGTAGGCGTCGAAAGCGGGCGCGTGGGCGATCTGTCGCGCCGCCTTCAAGCCGACCAGCAGGGTACCCATATCGGCATCCGCGCTGAAATAGCCGGGCTGAATAAGCGGCGCGGTAAGCGGATCGCCGGAAGCGAGCGTGATGCTGCCACGGCTCTCCGGGCGCAGCAGGGCGACGCCCAGGCTGAATCCGTGGCCAGCAGGATTCGCCGCGCCGTGTTCCATAAAAAAGGCTGGTGCGAAGATCAGCTCGATGTCAGGGGCTGGCAGACCCGTACCGCTGCGCACAAAAGCCAGCGCCTCGGCCACATTCGAGGTGAGCATACCACGCCCGAGCAGCAGATAGCGCAGCAGATTGCCAAGACTCTCTGCTCCTGCTAGGCTCACCGGGCGTGTACAGCGGTAGCTATTCACGATCAGCGGGTGGTCGTGCAGGTTCTGGCCAACGCCGGGGAGATCGATACGTGGGACGATACCGTGCCGCCGAAGTTCACGGGCCGACCCGATACCAGACAGCAGCAGCAGCTGCGCCGAGTTTATTGTTCCACCACATAAGCGGCATAAACACCATTATTCAATGGTCGCTGCAAGCTGCCCACGCACCATACGAATAAGTGTCCAGCCGGTGATGCATCCCACTACAAAGCCCATAGCTATGCCACTCGCCACCCCGATACTCACCGCCATCCACAGCGGCATCGTCTCGTTAATCAGCGCCGCGCCGACAAACGTCGCCCCGACGCCGAGCGTCCAGCCAAGGGCGTTGGCGGGAACCCAGAGCGCCGCGCGCGACAGATGGCGGCGCAGCACGAACCACTGCGCTACGCCGATGCTCAACAACAGGAGTGGCGCAACGGCTACCCAGGCCAGTACCATAAACGTTGCACCGAGACCGGCCCCGTCCGTTATCGCATTAGGTAACATGCCCAGCGACCAAGCTAGCACCGCCGCCAGCGCTGTCGCACCCGTCCACGCGCGCCAGCCAATACGCGGCAGCACGCTGCGCAGCACCCGCCACTGCGCATAGCCCAGCGCTATCCCCTCTAGGCTGCCCGCCGCAACCAACACGCAAAATGTGAGCAGCGCCGCCGATGGCCGGTCAAGGCTGGCGACCGCCTGGATCAGTAGCACACCTGCCAGCACCGGTGCAAAAAACCCTAGCATCTCGCCCAGCGTGGTCGCCAACACCCAGCGCCAAAACAGCCCGCCCGTTGGTGAGGGAGCAATACGCGGCCCATAACCACCTGACAGTTGCGACATCATAGTGCATCCTCCTTATTGTTAAGGAAGCATCATCTCAGCGTGATGTGTGATGCGTCTGCACGAGCATGGTCACGCTTCACGAGCGCGTGGAACAATCAATGTCCCATCCTTTAGATCCCTAGCTTGCACCCGTTGTCGCTGCAATACAAGGTGCGATACACCGACCACGGGTGAATATATCGCTACGCCCAGTGCTTGCCCGAAGAAAAGTGTATGCACAGCCAGCGCCGCAACAGTAGCTGCTATCTGCACTCTGCCATCTACATCAGACAACCCGCACCGTGCGCCCTGCCGGCGTCACCTCCACGTGGTACTGTTGATCGCGGCAGCGCAGGCGTACGTTGAGCTTACTCCAGCCGTGCGGAAGCAGCGGCGGGTGAGGGAAGCTCAAGCCCGTATCGTGGAGGCGCGCGCCACAGCAGCCAAAGATCAGCGCTTGTATTAAACCACCGGCACCGGTAACAAAGGTACAATAGTCTTGGTCGGGCGTTTCGGAGAAGCTAAAGAAAGGCGGGCGCAAATTCTGCGCATAGCTGAGCCGCATAAACTGGCTGAGCTGGTCTTGGTCGCCCGACGCCGCCGCCAAAATCGCGTGGATAGCGTAAGTCATTGCCGGGCCATGCGCGGCATCGACACGCTCGGCATAAAACTGTGCATTATTCGTGGCCACCTCAGGCGGCAGCGGCCACTCAAGCGGGAAGGTCAACAGTACCACATCGGCCTGCTTGATGACATCGTCGGTGTAGCCTGCATACTCCAAGACAATCTGGCGCTCGGCATCGAACGGAATGTGCAGGCGCGCCGCCACGTGTGCCCATTCGGGCAGAGCAGTTTCGCCGAGCAAGTCGGCAGTTTGCACGGCTATTTGCAGGCAGCGCGCTGCGCTCGCATTCGTCCAGGCGCTATCGTCTACGTGCAGCACATATTCATCGGGCGGCTGAACATCGAGAATGTGATAGCTCAGCGCCGGATCAGCGTTGCCAACATCGGCAGCAGGCGTCACCCGACTCGTCCAGAACGCCGCACACTCGCGAAGCAGCGGCCAGCCGCGCTCGCGCAGCCACGTGGTATCGTTGGTTGCCTGATACCATTGCCAGGCAGCGAGCGCCACACACGCGGTAACGTGCTGCTCATAGCGACCGCAAGGTGCCCATTCAGGGGTTGTTTCAACGCCGAGATCGTCGCCCTCCCAGGGAAACATCGCGCCCTGATAGCCGTACTGCTGCGCTTTAGCGCGCGCGCCATCGAGCCGGTCACAGCGATACTCGACACACCCCTGTGCTAGCTCAGGGTGGGTCAGCAGCAGGCCAGGATACATCCAGGTGTCGGCATCCCAGAAAATATGGCCGCCGTAGCCGCGCGACGAAAGGCCCATGGCGAAATGCTCCAGCCGCTGGCGGCGCGCAGCTGCTGAGCAGGCCGTACTGCATGCGAGCAAGCACCGACTGACGCATGGGTCGCTCGA
>JAAUTF010000130.1 GCA_012031775.1 Candidatus Altimarinota bacterium
CGCAACGGCGTTGCTGGGCAAGTCGTGGCTGCCGAGGGCAGCCTGGGCGCGGGGCGAGAACGATGGGCCACTGGCTTAGCGGCGACTTCGGCGCAGAGCGGCCGGCTGCTGTGGCGACGGCACCGATCGAGCCGCAGTTCGACCTGATCGTCGCCAACCTGATTGCCAAGGTGCTGGTCATTCTGGCGCAGGACATCGCCGCCGCCCTTGTGCCCGGCGGCACGTTGCTCAGCAGCGGCATCATCATCGACCGCGAGGACGAAGTGGCGCTCGCGCTCGCCGCCGCCGGTCTGGAGCAGGTCGAGCGTCGCCGCGAGGGCGAATGGGTGGCGCTGGTGCATCGTCGGGCGACGCCGTAAAGGTCGCGCATGCGCGACCTTTACGGCGTCACCATCTGACAAGGATCATCTCATGACACACCATAATCTCTATCCGCTATTGTTGACGCCGAAGATCGCCGAGCCGATCTGGGGCGGTACACGCCTTGCTGGCTGGCTCGAGCTGCCCGAGCCGCGCCCGACCACGATTGGCGAGACCTGGCAGATCTACGATAGCGATGTAGTGCGCAACGGCCCGCTTGCCGGTAAGACGCTGGCGGAGCTTGTGCAGGAACAGAGCGGTGCTTTGCTCGGCACACGCAGTATGCGCCGTTACGGGGCCGATTTTCCGCTGCTGGCCAAGTTTATCGACGCCGCTGACCGGCTTTCGATCCAGGTTCATCCAGACGATGAGTACGCGCACCGCGTTGAGGCAGCCAGCGGCTTTCATGGTAAAACCGAGGCCTGGTATATCGTCGACGCTGCCCCCGGCGCGACGGTGACCTACGGCTTTGCGCGTGCCACCGATCGGGCCGAGGTAGCGGCGGCCCTGGCCGCAGGGACGATCGAGCAGCTCACGCGTACAGTGTCGGTTGGGGCCGGTGATACGATCTTTGTACCCGCTGGAACACTGCACGCGATCAACGCGGGTATCTTGCTCTTCGAGATCCAGCAGAAATCCGACCTAACCTACCGCGTCTACGATTATCAACGGCGTGATGCAAAAACCGGCCAGTTGCGCGAGCTGCATATCGCGAAATCGCTCGACGTGCTCGACTACAGCGCCGCTCGACCCGCTAAAACCGGTGCGCTTGCCCTGGGCGAAGGCCGCGCGCTGCTGGTGGCCTGCCCCTACTTTGCGCTCGAGCGCTGGACGATCGCCGAGACGCTGGAGCGCGCGGTCGACTCTGGCAGCTTCGAAATTCTTACTGTGCTGCATGCGGCGGCGACGTTGCAGTGGGCGGGTGGTGTGCTACCGCTGAAACGTGGCGAGTCGGTGCTGCTGCCATCGGCGCTGGGCGCGTATGCGCTGCAAAACGGCGACGACGAGGAACTGTTGCAGGTGCTTGCTGCGTATGTACCCGACATCGACGCGCTGCGGGCGCAGCTGATGACGATGGGCCTTAGCGCGGAACGAGTTGCGGAAACTGTGTTCGAATGAATATCTCAAATACCTACCGCTTTTTTGTGTCGCCATCGGCGATCGTCGGCGACGTTTTTGTCTCCGACGCTGCGGATCTGGCGCATCAGTGGTGCGTGTGCTACGTTTAAGTGTGGGCGATACGATTCTGCTGCTCGATGGCAGCGGGTTGGCGTACCGGGTGCGGCTGGATTTGCTCAGCAAAACGACTGTGCGCGGTACGGTTGAGGCGCAGATAAGAGCTGGCGGCGAGCCGCCTTACGATCTGACACTTTATCTCGCGTTGTTGCGCGGCGAACGTTTCGAGCTGGTGTTGCAGAAGGCGACCGAGCTGGGCGTGCGGCGCATCGTGCCGGTGCAGTTCAGCCGTTCGCTGGCTGGCGAGCGGGCCGATACCAAGAAGTTGGAGCGCTGGCGACGCATCGTGCGCGAGGCCGCCGAGCAGTCGAGTCGCGCGCGGCTGCCGGACTTGAGCGAGCCGCTGAATTTTCGTGCGGCCTGTGAGACAGCAGCCGGTAGCCTCGCCTTTATCCTTTGGGAAGGTACCGCGCCCACTTTGCGCAGCGCGCTTCCTGCGCAATTGGGCAGTGTCGCGATCTTCAGCGGCCCCGAAGGCGGGATCGGTGATGAAGAACTGACAGCTGCGCGTGAGCGTGGTATCATACCTGTGTCGCTTGGCCCGCGCATTCTCCGCGCCGAAACCGCGCCCATCGCAGCCCTGGCGGCGATCAGCTATCAGTACGAATAATGCCGGAATCGGTTGAAAAAGATAGTTTTATGTTTAGCGTGAGTGCGGCGAAGCCCGGATTCACCCTCGCATAACTAACTCTCCCTCAGCTCGTTTCGGCATCTAGCCGAAACACGACTATGATTCGCACCTCACGCGCCCTCTGGATCGGTTTCTTCAGCTGCCTCTTTGTCGGTGTGCTCGCCTTTGGTGGCGGCTGGCTCACAGCGCGCGCCACTGGTGCATCGCCGGTGGATACCTTCGTCGCTCGCTTGCTCAACAACGACGTGCGCCAGGCGACGCCGACGGCGCTCGGCGATCAGTTCGCCGTGTTTTGGGATGTGTGGGACATTGTGGAGAGCGAGTTCTACACCGAGAGCGAGATCGATCGACAGAAGATGGTCTATGGCGCAGTGCGCGGCATGCTGGCGGCGCTCGACGATCAGTATACAAATTTCCAGGAGCCGGAACTGGCCGCGCAGAGCCGTGAGTCGATGCAGGGCAAGTTCGAGGGCATCGGCGCGTATTTGCGCACCGAGGGCGGCGCGGTGCTGATCGACAAGCCGATTAAAGGCTCGCCTGCGATGAGTGTCGGCCTGCAAAGCGGCGATGTGATCGTGGCAATCGACGGCAAGGTTGTGGCTGAAGAGACGGCGGGTATGAGCGAGGCCGAGGCGGTGGCGCGGGTGGCGGCCCTGATCCGTGGGCCGAAGGGCAGCGAGGTGATGCTGACGCTGCGCCGCCCGCCACAGGAGCAGCTCTTTGAGGTACAGATCACGCGCGATGAAGTGCCGCTGGTGACGGTCAACGCGCAGATGCTCGACAACGGCGTGGCCTACATCCAGATCACCGAGTTTAAGGCGACGACGACGGAACTGCTCGACGATGCACTGCGCGAGTTGCTGCCGCAGAATCCACGCAGCATCGTGCTGGATTTGCGCAACAACCCCGGCGGCTTTCTCACCACGGCGCAAGAGGTGCTGGGCCGCTTCTACGATGGTGTGGCGCTGTACGAACTTGAGCGGGGTGGGGTCGAGAAGGAGCTGCGCACGATCGGCGCGCCCAGCGAGCTACGCGCTTTCGAACTGCCGATGGTGGTGCTGGTGAACGGCGGCTCGGCCAGTGCCTCGGAAATTGTGGCGGGTGCTTTGCGCGATAAGCGCCCGAACACAACGCTGATGGGCGAGAAGAGCTTTGGCAAGGGCTCGGTGCAGAATATTCACACGTTGCGCGATGGTAGCAGCGCCCGCGTGACGATCGCGCGTTGGCTGACGCCCAACCGCGATGCTATTCATACGATCGGTATCCAGCCGCAATATGTGATCGTGCCCTCCGAAGATGCCGAGTATAGCGTGCCCTGTGTGGCCGACCGCCGACCGCCTGCGGGTCAGCAGAGTTGTGCCGACGCGCAGTTGGCCTGGGGCTTGCGCCTGCTGACAGGGATTGTGCCGCCTGCGGCGGTGCCGACGACCACTGGAGCGCTGCCGTGAGGAGAAACGCAGCATGGCCGCCGAACTGATCGTCTATGCCTGCCCCACCGGGCCGCTGGCGAGCGCGATCGCGCGTTACTTCAGCCAGAGCCGCCAGCGCTGCGGTGTGAACGCTGCCCATCGCTTTCCGCCGCATATCACGCTGACGGGCTTTTTTCACGATGATGAGGTAGCGATTCCGCTGTATACCGCTGCGCTCGCCGAGGCCGTGGAACGTGCAAAAGCATCACGGCCTGTGCAGCCAGTACAGATCACGCGCCTGCTGCTGCGTGAAGATTTTCACGGTCTGCTGATCGAGTCGCCCTGGCTCGAAGCGCTCACCGCCGATTTTGCCGCTAGAGTCCTTTCGCCGACGCGCCGCGACGAGATCCGCCTCAAGAGCTGGTTGCATCTCAGCCTGGCCTACGAATTTCTGCCCGCGCGCCATGCAGCACTTGCCGCCCTCGCCAACGAATATGTCGACATCGCTCAGCCCGTCGAATGGGAGCTGCGCTTCTACCAGCGCCTGCCCGGCGACGAGTGGCGCACGCATGGCGATTGGACGCTTTAGGGGGAATTCAGGATTCAGGAGTCAGCATTCAGAAGATCTGCGCTATGCACTGCTCGCTTTTAAGCGTGGAAAAGACTTAAAACAGTTTCAAGCAGGCTTTTTGGCTATCGACATCACGCACAGCGCGTCAGAATGCGTTCGCAGCAATCTGCAGTCTGCAATCGCATTAAGAACTACTCTATTGCCTCAAGCCAGCGCTGTTTAGCGATGTTCAATGTGTATGTACTGACCGGGGTGTAGCCAACGTCGGCGATATCGCGGTTCACATTGCTCAGGAAGTAATTGATAAAAGCGGCGACCTGCGGCTTTTCGCGGATGATGGTGCGGTCGGAATAGATAAAAATTGGTCGCGAAAGTGGGTATATAGTGTTCTCGACGTTGGCAGCTGTGGGGGCTATAGCGTCGAGCACGAGCGCCTGTAGCTTGTCACCATGTACCAGGTAAGTGCTGTAGTTTATGAAGCCGATGCCGTTAGGCGCTTTGTAAATAGCATCTACCAGAAGATCTTCGTCAGTACTTTGGAATACATACGGTGCTTTGAGCAAGGCCTCCTCGTCTTCATAGAAAACTTCATCGACGAAATACTCGAAGGCAAGGCTTTCGCTGTCGGGAATGATACGCCAGATTGTACTCCGGGGAAAGCGTGGGTCGAGTTCGTTCCAAGTATCTACTTCGGCAAAGGCAACAATAAGCTCTTCCAGTGAGAGTTGCTGTAGAAAAGTATTTTGTTTGCTCACCACAATTGCGAGCGCGTCTGTGCCAACACGGAACTCGATAGGATAACGCGGCGGTACTAATTTCGTGCAGTTATCTCGCTCTTCCTGAAAGATCGGGCGCGATGCATTCGATATGTCAGTTTCGCCACTTACACAGAAGCGCTCGAAACCGGCACCGCTACCGATACTGTCAACGGTGATTTGGCTGGTGAAGCCGTCGTCGCTGAACGTCTCAGCCATACGTTCGACGAGCGGAAACACCGCCGCGCTACCTGCTGTGAGGATGTCGCCACCTACTTCGGACGGTTCAAGGGCAGGAAGAGCAATTGCTCTTCCTTGTTCCATCAGCGGCAGATAGATCCGGTTGTCGTTCTGCGTGGTTGCACTGCCTGCCGTCAGGACAAGTAAAGCAAAAATACTCAGCATAAGGCAAACATGCTCTGTCGTTTTGGGTATCATCTGCAACCTGTAATTCTCCAAGTGCTTTAGAATGTGATTTTTGCGTATACATCCTCGATCGCTAAAGAACAGTCAATTGAAGCCAAGCGAATTTCTTTATCTCGCGATGTTGTTTCGGAAAATAACCATTGGTGATCGGAGTGACGTACAAAATGCTCAATGTGAATAGTGTCTTGCGCCACCAAAATATACTCTTGCAGTGAGGGAATTGTGCGATAAAACTGTGACTTTTTGCCACGATCATAGTTCTCAGTTGAAGGCGATAGTACTTCGATGATAATTGTAGGATTTAAGAGTGTATCTTCGTTTTCATCCTCGTATTGTGGCTCACCACAAACGATGCTGACATCAGGATATGTGTAGAGCGTGTGTTGCTGTATTTTAACGCGCATATCGCTCGAATAGACTGTGCAGTAACGGTGCCGCACCTGGCTGTGAAGGCTGGCGGAAATATTGGTTGTGATGACGCTGTGACGCGCTGTTCCACCAGCCATCGCGAAGACATCGCCCTGAAAATACTCGTGTTTAGTGTCGCTAGCTCGCTCAAAGACAAGATATTCTTCAATGCTGAGCTTTCGTTTTGCCTGTGCCATCGTACAGTACCTTTTGACTAATATAGAGAGTAGTCCTACATGGTTTGTGAAGAAGTTGTGTCGGTGCTCGCGGCGTAGCCGCGAGCACCGACACAACTTCTAACACAACTTATTGTAGATTGCTATAAAACGAATTAAAGATGGTTATATCATAATGTATCGTCATTGCTCCTGCAACCATGAAACCTGCTCACGCGTACCTTGCGACGAACGCTTCTACGTCATTAAGATCGGCGAAGCGCGCTGCGAGCGTGGCCCGATCCCAATCCCACCAGGCGATGCGTAGCAAGGCCTCGGCGATAGGTTGGCGGAAGCGCGGGCGCAACGGGCGCGCCGGTACACCGACAGCGATAGTGTAGGGTGCTACGTCCTTTGTCACCACGGCACCCGCTCCGACGACCGCGCCGCTGCCGATGCTTACGCCCGGCATGACGGTTGCGCCGTGGCCGATCCAGACATCGTGGCCAATGCTGCAGTGCGCTGCGCGTCGCCAGGCGAAGAAATCCTCGTCGTCGTTTTCGGCGAAGCCATACATTTTACGCCGGTAAGTCATGTGGTGCTGGGTGACGCGCTGCATCGGGTGGTTGCCGGGGTTGATGCGTACGTGCGAGGCGATCGAGCAGAATTTGCCGATCGTGGTGTAGATGATCTGGCCGCTGTCGGCGATGTAGCTGTAGTCGCCGAAACTGGTTTCAGCCATCCAGGTGTGCGGGCCGATCTCCGTCCAGGCACCTAGCACGCAGTCGACGATCTGCGCGCTGGGGTGGACGGTGGGTTCGGGGCTGAGCGTTTTGGGTGTCATGTTTGTGGCAGAAGTCAGGAGTCAGAATTCAGAAGACTCAGTGTGATCGCTTTGCGCGGTGCTACATTGTGCAAATCCCTCGCTGTGCTAAGAATGACAGACTCGTTGTGGTATGAATGACAAGCCGGCATCTCACTCCGGCAGGAGCAATCTGCAATCTATAATCTGCAATCTCCCTACGCGCGCCCGGCCATGGTGGCATCCCAGTAGATCGGTGTGCCCTGGCGGATGGTGGCGCGCACACGCGGGCGACCATCGGTGGAGGCGAGCAGAAGGTCGGCGCGTTTGCCGACCTCGATGCGCCCACGATCGTGTAGGCCGAGCGCTTCGGCTGGCCCCTGGCTGATGAGTTTTGCCGCCTCGTATAGCGGCAACAGGCCACGCTCGACGATGATAAAGACCGCTTGCAGCATCGCCACCGGCGCGTAGTCGGCGGCCAGCAGGTCGACCAGCCCGGCTTCGACGGCGGCTAGCGCGTTGAGATTGCCGGAGTGCGAACCGCCGCGCAGCACATTCGGTGCGCCCATCACGATGTGCATACCGCGTTGCCGCGCCTCCTGCGCCGCCTCAAGCGTCACCGGGAACTCGGCGATCGATACGCCCAGGCTGGATACAAGGTCGATCTTCGCCAGGGTGTCATCGTCGTGTGAAGCGATCGGGATACCCTGCTCGGCAGCGAGAGTAGCAATGTCGCGCGCGAGCAGCCAATCGTCGGCGGGGTTCGGCTTGCGGCTCAGGCGCTCGTGCAGCTCGCGTTCGATATGGCTGCGGTCGACGCCGCGCCACTGCGCGATCGAGGTGACATATTTTTCAACATCGCGGTACTGGCCCTGGCCGGGAGTATGATCCATCAGCGAGATCAGGCGGATCTCGCCGGTTGTGAGCATCTCCATCAAGAAGGGCGCGATCTCGGGTGTTGTCACTTCAAAGCGGGCGTGGATGTGGCACTCGGTGAGCAGTGTATCGCGTACCTGGCACAGCGTTTCGATCAGGGCGCGCACCATAGGCTCGGTGCGCATCGAGTCGGGTCGGTCGTTCTGCCAGAAGGAAAGCGCGGCGTAGGCCGTTGTGACGCCGCACGCAGCCAGGCGTTTGTCGAGCTCGTAGATCGCCAGGTCGAGCGGGAAGTGGGTGTTGGGGCGCGGTTCAGCCTCGCGCTCCAGCATATCGCCGTGCATGTCGATGATGCCGGGCAGCGCCGTAAGCCCTTCGCCGTCGACGATGCGCTCGCCGACTCCGCCCAGGCTGCGCTCGCTTACCTCGACGATCGTCTCGCCAACGATGCGCAGCGCCCATGTTCGATCACAGCCTCCGGCGTCACCAGGCGCAGATTGTTGATAATCATACGGTCTCCAAGTACAGCTCGCGGTCAACCAGGGCCTGCACATCCTCTGGGTGATGAAAGACACCTATCAGCGCTACGCCGCTACGCTTCAGCTCGGTTAAGCGTTCTACAAGCGCTGCACGCGCTGCCGCGTCGAGCGAGGCTGTCGGTTCATCGAGCAGAATCAGGCGGCGCGGTGCGATTAGCGCGCGCGCGAGGTTGACCTTCTGCTGCTCGCCGCCGGAGAAGGTGCTGGGGTAGGCCTCCCAGATTGCTTCTTTCAGGCCGAAGGCGGCCAGCTGCGCCGCCGCCGCCGTGTGTGCTTCTGCTAATGATACGCCATTTTCTATCAGTGGCTCAGCCACTAGGTCGAGTGCGCTCACCCGCGGCCGCGCGCGCAAAAACTGGCTTACATTGCCGATCTCGCTACGGCGCAAGAAGGCGATATCGACCTCAGCGGCGCGCGCAAGATCGATGTCGCCGGCCTGGGAGCGAAACAGCGCCTGGCCGCCGCTCGGCAAGTAACTGCGATACAAACAGCGCAGCAGCGTCGATTTGCCGACGCCGTTGGCCCCGCGCACGAGCAAAAACTCGCCCGCCGCCAGCGCAAAATCCACGGCAGCAAACGCCACGATCTCGCGCTCCAGGTGGTGGACGTAGAAGTGTTTGTTAAGTTTGGTGACGGTGAGAAGGTTCATCTGGGTGTGTTTATATTGAACCGCGAACCGCGAACCGCGAACCACGATGCCTCCTAAATAAATTCACTCCGTGCTCTGGGTTCTGCGCTTTGGGTTCTGAGTTCTGAGTTCTACGTTCTACAACCTGGCATGCACTAATTGCTGTGTATACGGGTGTTGCGGGGTCGTCGAGCACCTGGTTCGGTGAGGCCCGCGCTCGAGACCTGGCCGCGCCGCATGACGAGCACGCGGTCGGAGAGCGTGCGGATAACGCCGAGATCGTGCGAGACGATGAGAGTGGCGATCTGGCGTTCGCGCCGCAGCCGCAGCAGGGTGTCGATCACCAGCGCCTGCACGGAAACGTCGAGGCCAGTGGTCGGCTCGTCGAGCAGCAGCAGGGCCGGTTTGAGCGCGATAGCTTTGGCGAGCTGCACACGCTGTTGCATGCCGCCGGAAAGGCGGGCCGGCAGGTCATCGAGGCGCTCCAGCGGGAACTCTGAAACGGCGAGCGACGCGCGGGCGGCGCTGCGTAAGGTGGCAAAGCGGCGCTCGCCAGCCATAATCAGGCGCTCGGCCACGTTGCCGCTGCTGCTCACGCGCATGCGCAGGCCGTGGTGCGGGTTCTGATACACAATGCCGATATGGCGCAGCTGCAACTCGCGTCGCCGCAGCCGGTCGAGCGCGAAGATATTGTCGGCGACGTAACCCGCGATGTCCAGCTGGTAGGTGCCTGTATCGGGCGGTTCTTCCAGGTTCAACAGCCGCAGCACTGTGCTCTTGCCCGAGCCCGACTCGCCGACGATGCCGACTGTCTCGCCGGGGTATAGGTCGAGCGCGACATCCTCGACGGCGACAACAGCGCCGTAGCGCTTGTGTAAGCCCGATACCCGCAGCAGCGGTGTTGTTTGAACAAGTTGTGGCAACAGTATCATACTAGATCTGCTGTGATGAGTGTGCGAAGTACACCCATCACACAGCAGTATTGTTCTTGATAAAACCTTCAATATAGAAGCGCCCATCATCGTCGTAATAGGTTGCGCCACGTTCGGCCTGATCGGGCTTGAGCAACTTGGCGACGTAGCCGGTGTCGGAGATACGAAAGCGCGAGCTGCCGTCGGGCTGCGGCAGTTCGTCCATAAATTTGTTGCGCGCGCTGCTGAGCATACAGATGCGCCCGCGCTGGTCTTCCACGGCGAAGAAGACATCCTCGAACTCTACCGGGCGCACATCGGTGTAAGGTGGCACGGCGTAGAGGCGCTTCTCACGGCCCGCCGAAAGCAGCGTCAGGTGCGCCGCCTGATGCAGGTCGGGCGTGTCCCAACGCGGAATAGGGCTAGGGCTCATTAGATAGCGGTTGTGAACGATCACCGGGTAGCTCGCGCCGTTCATAAAACGCCCGAAGCGCACCAGTTGCTCGTAGAGCCCCAGCCAGACCTGGGCGTAGTCGGCGTCGGCGTGCATGGCGCGCGCTTTGGCGATATCAGGTTGAACGTGACGCAATGGCTCGGGATCGGGCACCTGCAGCACCAATACCTGGCCCTCGCGCAAGCGCTCCTCGGGGATGCGGTGGCGGCTCTGGATAATCGTCGCGCGCAGTGTGTCGTCGGTGGTTTCCACACCGGTCATCCGTGCGATAAAGCGGCGCAAATTGGCGGCATTCACCGAGTCATCGGCACCCTGGTCGATCACCTTAATGGTATCGCGTGGCCCGGCCAGGCTCAGCGTCACCTGTAGGCCGCCGGTTCCCCAGCCACGCGCGATCGGCAGTTCGCGGCTGGCATAGGGCACTTGATAGCCAGGGAGGGCGATCGCCTTCAACATGCGCCGCCGCAGCTCGCGCTTGGCGAACTCATCGAGGAAGCCGTAGGAATAATCCTGGCGCGCGTGCGCGAGTTGTTTAAGTTTCAATGAGTTACCTTACGTAAACAACCCTAAATAGGTTGTGTTAGGATGTGTGTCGATGCTGGCGGCGTAGCCGCCAGCATCGACACACACTTCCTTCGCAACCTGTTTAGGGTTACTATTCTCGTGTCTCATGTCTCGTGTCTCGTGTCTCCGCTATTCTCCTGACTCCTGACTCCTGACTCCTGACTTCTTCTCAACGCATCCAGCCCGCTGTTAAAGGTGACATAATGCGGAAGTTTGAAGTGAATGCAGAAGCCGGAAGCCTCGACGGCCTCGGTGTGGTAGAGCACGAAGTCCTCGTTGTGGGCCGGGTGCGGCGTAGTGGCGTCCATCTCCAGGTCGAGCATAGCACCGGCGATGGTCTTGACTTCGTTCCAGCCCAGGGTTGCTGTGAAACCAAGCGTAAGCTTGCCCGCGCCAGCGTCGGTATTGGCAACCTCGGTCTGGCTGAGGCGCACGCGCCCGGCGCTAAAATAGTCGCCGCTGATCGGGTGACGCAAACGCACATCGGCATAACCCAGGCGTAGTTCGTTTACCGTGGGGTGAACAAGGCCGTAGCCACGCATACTGGCATAGCCGAGCGCGAGCACGCCGCCGGTATCGGCGCGAGCCAGCGACTGCAGGCGCTGTGCGCGCGGCGCGGGGAAGGCCACAGGCTCAGCGGCTTA
>JAAUTF010000131.1 GCA_012031775.1 Candidatus Altimarinota bacterium
CCGAAGAAATGGGTAGGTTACCGAGCCCGCACTGTACCTTGTAGCCGCTCACCTGTACCCTATAGCGCTGGGCAGAAGCATTGAGCCATACGTCTGGGGTGTTGTGGGCAGCGAAGCTGCCCACAACACCCCAAACAAAGCTCAATCGTTGTGCTCATCGCTGTAAGACATGGTTCGCCAGGGCGTGATCGTTCTGGCGAACGCCAGGTTCAGGCAAGGGTTTGTGATGGTCAGTGGTGGCGACTACACCGCCACCACTGACCATCACAAACGGCTTTTTCGAAACCTTGTCTAAGAGGCCGAGCCGATGACTATCAAACTAGGGTCGTCAATCGAGAGCATCGCTCCTGCGATCCAGGCCGTCCGGCGCGATGAGCTGCCGGTGCCGGGAAACGCTATTTTTCAGCTTGTCTACGATGATTTGCTGCAGCGTATTCGGCGCGGCGACTGGCTGCCCGGTGAGCGGCTGCCGAGTATCTCGCAGCTGGCGCGTGCCTTTGCCGTCAGCCCGGCATCGGTGCGTGAGGCACTGCGCTCATTGCAGTCGATCGGGCTGCTCTACCATTCAGCACGGGCGTGGCGTCTTTGTCGCCCATACCTTGCAGCCGCCCGGGCTCGCGGAGCAGATCGGCGACCTGAACATCGGCATGCTCGTCGCCTTGGCCGAGACCCGCCGTATCCTCGAGCCGGAACTTGCTGCGCTAGCTGCCGAGCGCGGTACCGCCGAGGAGCTGCATGAGATCCTGGCACTCGCGCAGCAGATGGAGGTGCAGGTGCAGCAGCAGCAGGATTTTGGCGACCCGGACTTGCTTTTCCATCGCCGTATCGTGCAGGCGGCACACAATTCGATCCTCGAGCGTATGATGGAGTCCGTCCACGATCTGATCGCCGATAGCCGCAAGGTGACGATGCGCGAGCCGGGGATGACGCCCCGCGCCGTGCGCTATCATCTGATGATCGCTGAAACACTGCGTGAGCGCAACGCAGCTCAAGCGCGCCTGCTGATGTTGGCGCACATGAACGATATGCTTAGTAGCCTGCTGGCAGCTCAGTCGGAAGGATGAACACTGCTGTCACCGCCCGCTGGCGTAGCCGCCGAGCGGTGATGCAAAAACCTCTATGCGAATTGCAGTCACTGGTGGCAACGGCGATCTGGGGCGCACCCTGGTGCCGTTTTGGCTCGAGTCGGGTCACGAGGTCGTCAGTATCGATCGGGCGCTGCCGCCGCCGCCCCAGGAGCGCCCGCAGCATATGGCGCACCACCTCGTCGGCGATACGCGCGATTTCGGCCAGGTGGTCGGCTGCCTTAGCGGCTGCGATGCCGTTGTGCATCTGGCTGCCCATCGCTCGCCGCGCCATGCGCCGGAGTTTCAAGTCTATGTCGAGAATACCGCTGGCAGCTACCATGTGCTCAGCGCAGCTGCCGCACTCGGTATCCGCAAGGTCTGTTTGGCCTCGTCGATTAACGCCATCGGCGGTGCTTTTAGCCACGCCCCGCGCTACGATTATTTTCCGCTCGACGAGCAACATCCGACCTATGCCGAAGATTCGTACAGTCTCTCGAAATGGGTGCTCGAACAGCAAGCCGATGCGATCGTGCGCACCAATCCGCAGATGACAGTGGCCAGTTTGCGCTTTCACGGCCTTGTCCACGATACCTCGCGCATCCGCGAATGGAACGACCGGCTCGGTGCCGGCGCAGTACGGCATCTCTGGGGTTACACTGCTATGCACGCCGCCGCTCGCGCTTGCCTGCTATCTCTGCTGGCCGAGTATCATGGTCACGAGGTGTTCTATATCGTGGCACCGCAGCACGCCGCCACTGAAGATAGCCGTGTGCTGGCGCAACAGTACTACCCGCAGGCTACGCTGCACGCGGGCTTTGCAGGGCTCCAGGGGTTCTTCGATTGCAGTAAGGCCGCGCGCCTGCTAGCTTGGGAGCACGAGGGATGAAAATCACCGCTATCAAGCCGTACCCGGTCTGGGTTGGCAACCGTAATCAGCTCGTGGTCAAGGTAGAGACAGACGAAGGCATCTATGGCTGGGGCGAGTCAGGCTTGAGCGGGCGTGAGCTGGCCGTCATCGGTGCGCTGCAGCATTTCGCCGAGTTCCTGATTGGCCAAGATCCGCTGCAGCGCGGGCGTATCTGGCAGGAGCTGTACCGTAGCCAGTATTTTGAGGGCGGGCGCGTGCTGCTCGCCGCGCAGAGCGCTATCGATATCGCGCTTTACGACATCGTTGGTAAGGCGCTGAATGTGCCGGTCTACCAGTTGCTCGGCGGCAAGCAGCGCGATGTCATCCCCTGTTTTGCCACCGCGTCGGGGCGCACCGGCGAGCAGGTGCTGGCGAGTACACAGCTGCTCTGGGAGCACGGCTGGCGTGTGATCCGCACCGGCTCGCTGACCCGTAATGCGCGCCCAGACACGATCCGGCGATTTTTGAGCCGCGCGAGAGCATCGGCTACACCGCCGAGTGGATGCGCAAGATCCGTGAGGCCCTCGGCAGCGATCTCACGCTCGGCATCGACTATCACCATCGCCTTTCGCTCGCCGAGACGGCTTCGTTTTGCCAACGTATGCCCAGCGGGACGCTCGATTTTATCGAGGAGCCGATTCGTGACGAGGCCCCCGAAGCCTATGCCGCCCTGCGCCAGTTGACGGATGTGCCTTTTGCGGTCGGCGAGGAGTTCGCCAGCAAGTGGCAGTTTCTGCCTTTTATCGAACGCCACCTCACCGATTACGCGCGCGTCGATATCTGCAATGTCGGTGGCTTCACCGAGGCGATGAAGGTTGCGGGCTGGGCCGAGGCGCATTATATCGATCTGATGCCGCACAATCCGCTCGGCCCGATCTGTACCGCTGCGACGATCCACCTCGCGGCGGCGGTGCCCAATTTTGCCTGGCTGGAAGTGCGCGTCACCCAGAGCGAAAATTTATACTACGGCCAGAGCGGCATCAACGAGGCTGAGTTGCTGTTTCCCCAGCAGCCGCTGCTCGTCGGTACGAGCTTCCCGGTGCCCGATGCGCCCGGCCTTGGTGTCGAACTCGACGAAAATCTGGCTCAGCAGCAGAGCTGGAAGTTTTGGGAAGCGCCGCACTACCGCCGTCGCGATGGTTCCGTCACAAACTGGTAGTTATATCATCAGGATGCTGCATCCTGACAACAATACTTATGAATTATGTAGTCTTTGTCGGGTCGTACGCGTCGGCCGATCAGCCCGGGATCTACGCCTTTTCCTTCGACGATGAGGACGGGACGCTGAAGCTGCTGACGCAGTGTGACGGTATCGAGCGGCCTTCGTTTCTAGCGCTGGCACGCGCTAACACGCTGCTTTTTAGCGTGAGCGAGGCCAACGGTGGTGCTGTCTGGGTCTGCGATCTTGATCGCGGCAGCGGCGAGATCACGCCGCGCCAGCAGCAGCCAAGCGGCGGCGACTGGCCCTGCCACCTGGCGACGGATAATGCTGGCAGCGCGGTCTTCGTCGCCAATTACGGGAGCGGCACAGCGGCGCGTTTGCCACTGGCCACAGATGGCAGCCTTGGCCCGATGAGCGGTTTTGTGCAGCATAGCGGTAGCGGCCCCAACGCCGACCGCCAGGAAGGGCCGCACGCCCATTCGACAACCCTTACGCCGGACGGGCGTTTTGCTGTCGTCGCCGACCTCGGCATCGATCGCCTGATGATCTACGCCATCGACGCGCATGGCGCGCTGCGTTTCCACAGCGAGGCCGCTACTGCGCCGGGAGCTGGCCCGCGCCACGCTGTCTTTCACCCAGGTGGCAGCATGCTCTATGTCGCCAACGAGCTGGATTGCACCGTGAGCGCCTATCGCTACGATGCGGCTGCTGGCACCTTGAACGTGTTACAAATCCTGCCCACATTGCCTGACGACGCGCCCGAGACTACCGTCGCCGATATTCATATCGGCCCCGATCGGCGGCTCTATGTCTCGAATCGCGGTCACAATAGCATCGCTGTGTACAGCATCGGCGACGACGGGCTGCTTACACTGCTCGGCATCCCCTCTTGTGGCGGCGACTGGCCGCGTAACTTCGCTGTCGCGCCCGATGGTCGTTATGTACTCGTCGCCAACCAGTACAGCGGCGAAGTTGTGGTGCTGCCGGTGCAGCAGGAAGGCGAGCCGCTTGGTGCTCCCGTCGCTCGTGTAAGCGTGCCGACGGCGTCGTGTGTTGTGTTCGCCGTGTAAAATGGCTAGGGCGCGTACGGGTGTAGCATGCTGCGCCCGTGCGCGCAAGACACTATGCAATTCGACATAACAACTATTGGCGAGACGATGTTGCGGCTGAGTGTGCCGCTTGGCGAACGGCTCGACGCCAGCGATCGGCTCGATCTGGAGATCGGCGGTGCCGAAAGCAATGTCTGTGTGGCGCTGGCCCGCTTGGGCCGCCGTTGCGGGTGGTCAGCGTCTGCCCGATCACGCCCTCGGCAGTGCGGTGTTGCGCGCGTTGCGTGCCGATGGTGTCGATACATCGGCGGTCGTGCGCGCGCCGAACACACGCGTTGGCACGTATTTTCTGGAGTTTGCCAGCCAGCCGCGCGCTATCCAGGTGATCTACGACCGTGCAGGCTCGGCGGCAGCACAGCTCGCACCACAAGATATCGATTGGGAGTATCTGCTCAATACGAAAATCCTGCATCTCACCGGTATCACGGCGGCGCTAAGCGCGAGTTGTTACGCGGTGGTGCAAGAAGCGGTGCGCCGCGCGCGCACTGCCGGTATCACGCTCAGCTTTGATGTTAACTACCGCGGCAAACTCTGGGATGCAGCTACTGCGGGCACACAGCTGCGCCCGCTGATCGCCGAGGCCGATCTGCTCTTCTGCAAGAGCGCCGATGCAGCGCTGCTTTTTGGCTGCACCGGCGCGCCTGCCGAACAGATGGCGCAGCTCAAAGCGCTGAGCCGCGCGTCGGCTATCTGCTGTACCTTCGGTGCCGAGGGCGCACGCTTGCTTGTCGACGATGACCTCATCCATCGCCCGGCGGTGCCAGTCCAGATCGTCGACCGTATCGGCAGCGGCGATGCCTTCGCCGCCGGCGTGCTCGATGGCCTGCTCGATGGCGATCTGCGTGGCGGCCTTGATCGCGGCGTGGCGCTTGCCGCCATTGCGCTCTCGCAGCACGGCGACCGTATTCTCACTACGCGCGCCGAACTAGCGACGGTTATGGCCCAGAGCGGCGGCGACGTGGTTCGATGAGCGAAAGATTAACCACAAAGACCCAAAGGCACAAAGGCTGTCTTTTGAGATGTTCTGTTGGTACTGCATTGTGAATACATGCTCGATTCTTCGTGTCTTTGAGTCTTTGTGGTGCAACATGTTCGGCTTGTACTCTGTAACAAGGAAACATTATGCCAAAAGTAACCATCATCGGCGCGGGCAGCGCGGTGTTCGCCCGCCAGATTATCACCGATATTCTTAATATCGATGGGCTCGACGAAGGCACGTTCGCACTGGTCGATCTCGATGCGCAGCGATTGGAGCTGACCCAGCAGCTGGCCGAGCGGCTTGTGGAGCGGCTGGGTCGGCGCTGGAACGTCGTTGCAGCCACCGATCGCCGCGATGTCCTGGCCGGCAGCGACTTCATCGTCAATACGATCGAAGTTGCTGGCCTGGCTAATGTGCGTCACGACTTCGACATTCCACTCAAGTACGGTATCGACCAGTGCATCGGCGATACGATCGGCCCCGGCGGGATCTTCAAGGCGCTGCGTACCGGCCCGGCTTGGCTGGCGATTCTGCGCGACGCCGAGCAGCTCTGCCCCGCCGCGATCGTGCTCAACTACACCAACCCGATGTCGATTCTGACGCTGGCGGCGCTGCGCGGCACGCAAATGCAGACTGTCGGCCTCTGCCATAGCGTGCAGGGCAGCTCCAAACAGCTTGCCAGCTACCTTGATGTTCCCTACGCAGCGTTGGAGTGGCGCTGTGCCGGTATCAACCATAATGCTTGGTTCACCGAGTTGCGCCATCAGGGTCAAGACATGTACCCTATCCTACGCGAGCGTGTGACGACGAAACCGGAGATCTACGAGCACGATCCGGTGCGTTTCGAGATGATGTTACACTTCGGTGCCTTTGTCACCGAGAGCAGCGGCCATTTCTCCGAGTATGTGCCCTACTTCCGCAAGCGCCCCGAGTTGATCGAGCGCTACTGCCGCCCCGGCTATCTTGGCGAGACCGGTTTCTATGCCAATAACTGGCCGCAGTGGCGCAGCAATAACGACGCCAACGCCCGCGCTATGCTCGATGGTACGCGCGAGCTGTCGCTTACGCGCAGCCACGAGTACGGCTCCGACATCATCGAGGCGGTGCTGTTGAACCGGCCCAAAGTCATCTATGGCAATGTGCGCAACAAGGGCCTGATCGACAATCTGCCCGATGGCTGTGTGGAGGTCGCCTGCCTGGTCGATCGCAACGGCGTGCAGCCCACGCACTTCGGTGCGCTGCCCGAGCAACTGGCTGCGCTAAACCGCAGCCACATGGCCGTGCATAGCCTCATGGTCGACGCGCTGCTCAACCATGATCGTGAGGCGGCACGCTACGCGCTGCTGATCGACCCGCTGAGCGCTGCCGTCTGCTCGCCCGCCGAGATCAGCGCGCTCTTCGACGAGATGTGGCAGGCGCAGGCCGAGTATCTTGAGGTGTTTGCGTAGGAAGAACAAAGGAACAAAGGAGCAAAGGAAACTGTGGTTACGAGCTGCAGAATAGTACCCTTCGTGAAGTAGAGCTTTGTTCTTTTGTTCCATTGCTCTTCTGTTTTTAAACATAAGGATCTACGATGGCCCTCTTCGACCTCCCGCAACCTGAACTCGAACGCTACCTGCCCGAGCGCAGCGAACCGGCCGATTTCGCTGCGTTCTGGGCCGCGACGCTAGCCGAGGCGCGCGAGTTGCCGCTCGATGCGCAGTTCGTGCCGGTGGAGTATGGCCTGCGTCTGCTGGAGACCTTCGACGTAACCTTCAACGGCTTCGGCGGGCAACCGATCAAAGGTTGGTTGGTGCTGCCGCGCGAGCGCTCGGGCCGCCTGCCCTGTGTAGTCGAATACATCGGCTACAACGGCGGGCGCGGCTTTCCCAGCGACTGGACTTTGATCGCGAGTGCAGGGTACGCGCATTTGGTGATGGATACACGCGGCCAGGGCGCGGGCTGGCGCAATGGGGCTACGCCCGATCTCTATGCTGGCGGCGGCAACCCCGCCGTCAACGGCAACATGACGCAGGGCATCCTCGACCCGCAGCACTACTTTTACCGCCGTGTGTTCACCGACGCGGTGCGCGCGGTCGAGGCGGCGCGCAGCCATCCGGCGATCGATCCAGCGCGTATTGCAGCCATGGGCGGCAGCCAGGGCGGCGGCATCACCATTGCGGTCGCTGGCCTGATGCCGGATCTCGCGCTGGCCCTGCCCGATGTGCCCTTCCTCTGCCACTACCGCCGTGCGACCGAGATCGTCGACAGCTACCCCTATGGCGAGATCACGGCCTTCTGCAAGCGTCACCGTGACAAGTCGAGACCGTCTTTAACACGCTCGCCTACTTCGACGGCATGAACTTCGCGGCGCGCGCACAGGCGAGCACGCTCTTCTCCGTCGCCCTGATGGACACGATCTGCCCGCCGTCGACCGTCTACGCCGCCTACAATCACTACGCTGGCCCGAAGGACATTCGTGTCTACCCCTACAACAATCACGAGGGCGGCGAGAATTTCCACGCCGTCGAGCGGCTGCGTTTCCTGCACGCGCACTTCAGCTAAAGACACAGCGGGGCGGCGAAGCATGTTTCGCCGCCCCTCACCCGCTCACCTGTAACCTCTCACCTCTACCTCCGCACCACCGGCAGATACACCAATTGCTCATTGGCAAGCCGCACGTCGGGCACCGTCACATCGGTACCCGTTGTGGCGATGGTTGCATTAATGCTGCTGCTAGCCAGGTTGCTGCTGCTCGGCGGGGTGAAGCGCAGGGTGTAGTTGCCTGCCGTTAGGCCGGGGCTCGTCGTGTACACGCCGGTAGCATCGGTCGTCGCCGACGCCAGCATCACGTTCTGCGCCAGGCCCACACGCGCCACGACCTCCACATTCACCCCTGCAACCGGGTTGCCCGCGCTATCGAGCACTTTACCTGCAAACACACTGCCGACGGCCGAGTTCGGCGTTGATGTTCTCCGTCGGCGTCGGTGCAACCACAGTCACAGTGTCGGCGCTCGCTACGTCCGGCTTATCGTTGTAGCACTCGCCAAGTAATTTGCTGCCGCTCGGCGGCATGAAGCAGACTTGTAGCTGCCACTTGCCAGCGCTGCAGTGCTGAAGCTCCATCTGCGCTGGTCGTCGCGCCGATAAGCAGCTCGCCACCGGTGTTGTACACCCGTACACTGGCCCCGCCAAGATTGCCGCTGCCCGCCGCCGTCACCCGGCCTGAGATCACGCTGCCGATGATCAGCTCGGCGTTGATGTTCGCCGTCACCTCGCCGACCGTTACTTCGACCGCGTCGGCGCTCTCGATATCCAGCTTGTTGTCGTAGTATTCCGGCGCATACTGGTTCGATACACCGCTGCTGAATGGGCGGAATTGCACCCGGTATTCGCCTGCTGCAAGGCCGGTGCTAGTGTAAACACCAGTTGCAAGGGTTGCGATGCTATCGACGAAGTTGCCGTCGGCATTGTAGAACAATACGCTCACATCATCGAGGCCCACGCCGCCACTGCGGGTCACCCGCCCGCTGATCTGGCCGCCGATACTGAGCTGCGCGTTGACTGCGGTGAAGCTGCCGACGGTTGCACCTTGCGGACCAACCTCTAAACTGACATACTGCGCATCGCGGTCGTAGCTTCTTGGCTGGAACCTGAGTGTGTATTGGCCAGGAGGTACACCATCGGTGAAGTATCTGCCGTCGTCGTCGGTGGAGCCGAAGCCGACGAAATCGCCAGCGGCATCGATAACGTCGATTGAGATGTCGGTCAGTGGCTCGTCGCCTACACCGGTCACCAGGCCGCTAAAGCCGCCGCCGCGATCGAGTTCGGCGTCGATATTCTCGATGTTGCTCGTCGCCAGTGTGATCGGTGTCGCGGCGCCGAAGTCTCGTGCGTTGTCGTAGAACTCCAAAATATACCCCGGCTTGTCCGCGTCGCTGAAGCGCGACGGGTCGAATTCCAGGATGTAGCTGCCAGGAAGCAACCCGCCCGTATTATAGGTGCCGTCGAAGTCCGTATCGGCATTGCGCAGGTAGTTGCCATCGGTTGTATAAATACTCACCGAGAAGGAATCGTCCAGGCCGCGCCCCGTATCGCTCGCGCTCACACAGCCGCTGATCGTCGCTCCTGGAGTCAGTTCGGCGTTGATGTTCGCGCTCGCGTTCGGTGCAGTTACCGTCACCACATTGGCGCTCGCGCGATCTGCCTGGTTGTTGTAGTATTCGGCGATATATCCGCGTACCTCGTCCTGACTCGAGTTGATCGGGTCGAAGAACACCGTGTAGTCGCCCGATGTCAGGCCACGCACTTCGTATGTGCCGTCCGTCTCGGTGAAATCGCCATCGACAAGGCTGCCGTTCGCAATGCGCACTTCCACCTCGACCCCCGCCAGCGGGTCGTTGCCGACGCCAGTAACCGTACCGGTGATCGAACCGCCTTCTGCGAGATCGGCGTTGATATTTGGCGTCACATTCGGCGCAGTGACATTCACTGCCGTGGCCGCGTCGAGGGTCTGCACGTTATTGTAGAACTCGTCCAGGTAGATGTCGTTGCTGTTGCTGAACTCGATCGCGTAGCTACCAGTCGGCAAGCCCTGTGAAATATAGGTGCCGTCTGAATCGGTATTACCAATAAAACCCACGTAGTCACCGCTTGCGGCATCGTAGGCAATGACGCTGATATTGTCGAGCGGCGTGCTGCCGCTTACGACACTGCCGCTGATCTGCGCGCCCTTGCTGAGCGTTATATTCGTGTTGGCCGTGGTCTGGCCGGCGGTCACATTGATGTTTTCCACCACGCGGTTGAGGTAGGCGCGTGTCACTTCATTGTCGAAGTAGCTCACCTCGACTTCGAGCTCGTAGGTGCCGGTCGGCAGCCGATCGATGCGGAACTGCCCATCTTCATCAGTCGCTTGACTTCCTTCGAACACACGCGACCCTGCAACAATGCGATAGGCATCGACATCGACATCGTCGAGTTTAATACCACCAACACCGCTGACCGTGCCGCTAATAATGCCGCCTGCGCTCAGCGCGGCGTCGATATTGGTCACGGCCGCGCCATCGGCGACAGTCACGCGGTCGGCGCTGGCAAAGTCGGGCTTGTCGTCGTAATATTCGTCTAGGTAGTTCTTGCTGAAGGTGTAGAACTCAACGACGTACTCGCCAGCGGGCAGTTCGTTGAGCACATAATTACCATTGGAGTCGGTCGTCGTAAAGCCGCTGCTGTTGGCGGCAGTGGCGACAACCGAGATCGATGATATCGGATCGCCGCTCACTGCATCGGTCACGGTACCGCTGATCGTCGCGGTACCGGTGATCGTTGTTGTCTCACAGGCGCTATCGTTCTGGGCCAGGCGTGGCAAGCCTACCGCCAGTGCAGCTCGATTACCAAGCACGATGCTGGCGCGCTGGCCAGGTGCGAGCACGAGATCGCGCACATCGAAGGAGATACCGCTTGCGTCGTAGGCGCGCAAACTGTAGGCACCAGGTGCCACATCGCGCAGCCGATAGCTGCCATCAGCAGCAGTAAAGCTCTCGGCGACGACAAAGCCAGCACGTTCAAGGGTTACGCGCAGGCCAATACTGGCTTTGCCGCCGGGCAGTGCATAGCCGTTCACGCTTGCTGGGCCGTCAGGTCGTTGGGGAGCTGATAGTCGTGGAACGCCGGCAGAACTTACATCATGGACGACGGCAGGCTTGACCGGGTTGACAGTGGTAAATGCGAGAACCAGCGCGACGAGGGCGAAGAGGCTGCTAAAACGAGACCGAAGCATACAGAGCTTCCTCCTATTAGGCACGAAAGCACAGACATGACGAACAACCGGCACAGCGTAGCGCGGCGCAGTGCGGATGGTCTCAACGATGAACAGTGGTACTTAGGAGTATAGCGTAAGTAGCGGTGAAAGTGTCGTTAAGATCGCTGAAGAAATATGTGGCAGATCGGGAACTTGACCCTCCCGATCTGTTTCCAAGAGGCTACAGTGATGCTCACAAGCTTGCTCTAGCCTGCAAATCGCAATTTGCAAACTAGCACCCCATACGCGGGGCGCAATCTGCAATCGCCCTACCGGCCGCGCGGCGGCCGCTGCTTTGCCCGTGCC
>JAAUTF010000132.1 GCA_012031775.1 Candidatus Altimarinota bacterium
GGAGCGTGACGGTCACTCTTCGCGCCTCGCGATAGCGACGCGCCAATACTTGCCGTAGCGCTCATCTTGCCAGATCCGCAGGTCGAACTTCACTCGAGACTCGTTACGCTCCATGCTCCTTGCCCCCTGTGTTACGATAAAATGGGTGACGCCCTCACGTCGTTCTACTAAGTAGTACGATACACGCGGTTTCTTTGTTCCTCTACGTTCGTTAGAGCACGATGAGAATCTGCTGACGATGCAGCAGTTCGTGTGCCAGTGTTTCCTTGTCAGCCTATCAGCACAGTTCTCTATGACCACGACGACCTCTAGCAAAGCTCTTCCGCAGCGCCCGCAGCCTCCCGCACCCTCTCCTACTGGGCTGTGGGCGCGCCTGGCATTGCGATTGAGCGACCCCTCTCCTTCCCAGGGCGTGTACTATCGGCTGGCGGCGCAGGTAGAGCAGAAGCCGCGTGTCGGAAGTCAGGCGTCGGAAGTTTTGGCAGGAACTCCTGCGCCTTTAAAAGAGGTGGAAGCCGGGTTGCGGGCGGGCGTAGCATCTTCTGAATTCAGCACGCCAGCGTTGCTGCATGCGCTTAAGCAACGCACCGATCTGGCTGCCTATCGGCCACAGGCGCTACCCGGCCTCGTTGGCGAGCGGCTGCGCGAGGATGGCCAGCGCTTTGTAGTGCTGCGGAGCCCCGACGGCAACTATCTGCGCCTGAATGCCGCCGAAACTGAGCTTTGGCAGGCGATGGACGGCAGCCGCAGCGTCACCGATCTTGCAATTCTGGGTTTAACCCGCTATAAACAGCTGCTACCGGTGGCCGATCTGGTGCAGAGTCTGCGCACACAGGGCTTTCTCGCCGATAAGCCAGTACAGCTTTACAGCCAACTCGAAGCGCGCTTGAGCGCAGGAACCGCCCAGGGATGGGGCCAGCGACTCGTGCAGGCGCTGCGCTCGCACCGCTTCGCCGTAAGCGGTATCGATGGCCTGATCGATGCGCTCTACCGCTCTGGCGGCTGGATTTTTTTTACTATTCCTTTTTTGATCCTCTTTGCGTTGGTCAGCTCGACCGGGTTGGCCGTCTTTTTGCTGATGGTCTTCTCCGGCACCACGACTTTTGAGGTGATCGATAGCCAGCGCGTTGTGCCTAACCTACTTTCGCTCTGGGTGGCCTTGCTGATCTCCTTCGTCTGCCACGAACTGGCGCACGCCTTGGCGACCAAACACTTTGGGCGCCGTGTCGATCGCGCCGGGGTGATGTTGTACTACGGCATGCCCGCCGCCTTTGTCGATACCAGCGATATTTGGTCCGCCGGGCGGCGCGCCCGTATATTCGTCTCGCTCGCCGGGCCGCTGGCCGATCTCTTCATCGGGGCGATCGCCGCGCTGATCGCGCTCTATTTTCCGGCGACGTTGCTTGGCAGTGCGGCCTATAAACTCGCGTTTGCCTGTTATGTCGCTACGCTGTTTAACTTCAACCCGCTGCTCGAGCTCGACGGCTATTTTATGCTCGTGGATTGGCTGCGTCTGCCAAACCTGCGCCGACGCGCGCTAGCCTTTGTGCGTGGGCCGCTCTGGGCTAAGTGGCGTAGCGGCCTGCCGCTCAGCCACGAGGAGCGTATTTTTACGCTTTATGGTGCGCTCACCGCCCTTTACACCTTGCTGGCGATCATCTTGGCCGTGCTCTTCTGGCAACGGCAACTGCTCGGTGTACTCGCGAACCTCTGGCAAAGCGGCCTGCTCGGGCAGATCATCGCGGTGCTGATCGTGGTCGCATTTGTGGTTCCGCTCTGTCTCGGCCTGCTCTTCGCTGCTTGGCGTCTGGTCGAATCGGAGCCGCCTGGCTCGCGCGCCAATCATTTGCCCGCGCGCCCGCCTTTGTCAGCGCGCCGCTGCTTGCACTTACGGTGCTGCTGGCCTTGCTGCCGCTGCGTTTTGGCGCGCGCCCCGAGGTCGCGTTTATCGCGCCGCTGCTGTGGACGGTAGCGCTGGCCGCACAGTTGGCGCTGCGCAGCGATTACCGTGGCGCTGCGGTTGCCCCGGCGATGACAAGCTTCCTGATCGTCGGTTTGCTGGAGTTCGTAGCTGTAATCGGGCGCTGGCTCAGCCCCGATCTGGCGCTGGCATGGGCGATTTTCGAGCTTGGCAGCTTCCTGCTCTTGATGTTTGCCGGCTTCATCACCTTGCTCGATGTTGATCTGAACCAGGCTCCACCCCGTGAGCTGGCGCTGAGCGCTGGCATGCTCGTCATCGCTTTTGCCGTCGGCGGTGGGGCGCTGCATTTGATCGAAATGCAGCAACCCGGCGTGAGCTTCTGGGTCGCATGGCTTGAAGCTGCACCCGTCTACCTCAGTGTGCTCGCAATAGCCCTGCTCATCCCGCAGATCAACGGCCTACGTGACTCGCGGCTGCTTTATGCCTGGGGCTTGCTTGCGTTCGGCATCGCCGCTCAGACCGTTTCTTATTTTGTGGAAGTGCTGCCCGAGTGGCGCACCTCCCCGACCGCGATTAGCCTCTCGATCCTCGCTGCCGGCCTGTGGAGCGTTGCTTGGTGTGTCCATTATGTCACGCTACGGCATAGCCTGCCGCGCCATCTGAGCTGGCCGCTGGAGCCAACACTCAGCGAAGGCGAGCGGTTGCAGCGCGCGTTCAAACACACTTACGCGGGCTGCTACCTCCTGCTGCACGCGATGTATGGCAGCCGCAGGGCGCAAGTGCTCGACGACAAAATGGATGTCTTGGCCGCAACTGCGAACTGGGATCTAACGCTCGATCGCGATCGAGTGCGCTTGAGCCCGACGCTGAACGAATTGCCGCTCGATGCCCAGGGTAGCCGCTACGCCGAAGTGCTTGATTACACGGTAGCGATCATCGAGGAACTGGCTGGTGCCACCTTTGCCCGTCGCACCATTCAGACCGCCTACGACGCCCTGCCCTGGCCCGAGCGCGAAGCTGCCGACCGGCGCTGCTTCCCCAACACCGCCTGGGCGAGCGAGCTCTCGCGCGATTTTGGCGACGCCCGCAGCGCCCGGCTGCGCTTGTTGCGCCAGGTCGAACTCTTCGCTGCCTGCGACGATCAGACCCTCAAGGCCCTGGCCGTCGTGCTGCAGAGCCTGCGCACCTTTAGCGGGCAGGAGCTGCTCAGGCATGGTGAAAAGCCAGGAGGTATCTGGATCGTGGAAGCTGGCGAAGTCGACATCTGGCGCGAGCGAACATTGGTAGGCGAGTTGCACCGCAGCGGTTACTTCGGCACCTTGAATTCGCTCCCAATCGACGATCAGCGCGATTGTAGCTACCGTACTACGCTCGAAAGCGCGCTGCTCTTCTTGCCGCACCACGAGTATCTACGTTTGGTTGCCGCAGCTCATGCGCCCACCGGCGAAGGCGGGGAGCTGCTCACAACACTGCGGCTGCTTGAACGCGTGCCGCTCTTTGCCGATCTCCCGCGTCAGACGCTGCGTGAGCTAGCGCGCAGCGCAACGCACCTTCACCTAGCACGACGGGCCTTAATCGTGCAGGAAGGTGTGGCGAGCGGCAAGCTCTACCTCATCGAGCGTGGTCGCGCATCGGTGCGTAAAAATGCGGTGCATGGAGAGCCAGAGCGCCTGATTGCGCAGTTGGGGCCAGGGGAATTTTTGGCGAGCTCGAACTACTTCGCGCTAGCCCGCCAATGGCCAGCGTCGTCGCCGACGAAGCACTGAGCCTGATCGCGCTCGAACATAGCCATATCGCCGCCCTGCTGATGGGCAGCCAGGCGACCGCCCGCGGCCTTGAACAGATCGGCAGCGGGCGCCTTATCGCCCTCCGCAACACCTAGTGAGCGAGCATGTTCGGTTACTAGGCCTCGTTACGGCTGAAAAAAGATCTGATAGGAGCCATTGCGCGCATTACGCGCCAGCACACGATACCGCACCTCGCCGTCGTCGTTGGCGCGCACTACAGCACTGCGTGTCACCTGGCCGTCGGGGCGACTAGCCACATTAAATGCCACTGAGCCATCCGCCTGATAGACATCGAGCTGCACATCGCCGGACTCAACGGCGACGATCGTAATAACTTGCACATCAACCGCATTGTCGGCGACTTTGAGCGAGCGTATCTCCTCGCCCTCAGCGCTCACAAACACCGTATTAACATTACCGCTCACGCCCTGCAGATCGATCGTTGTGCGCTCGCCGCTTGCCAGCAAGCAGCCTGCAAGCGTCAAGGCAAGTGCGCAGCAAACAAGCAAGCTACCAATTTTTTGAACAATACTCATATAAAGATCCGTAAGGGCGCCGCATGCGGCGCCCCGTCCCCTCGGGCCACCCCATGCGGCACCCCGCCTATCAGCCCACCAGCTCATCCATACGACTCGGGCGAAACTCGACCGCATACGTCTCTGGCTCGGGCACCACCTCAACCGCAGCGGGCGGCGAGCGACCAAGCGCAGGCTCGTGTCGCACTCCAGGTTCGCACAGACGAGCAGTGTGCCCTGTTCTACATAATCCATAATCCCGAGCTTCTGCTTGCACACCGGGCACCTCGTAAACTGGATACTCATCACTCCGCTCCTTCATGCTGTGCAGAAGGAGTAGCATTAGCGATGTTTGACGGCGAAGTCGTCAAACATCGCTAATGCTACTCTCAAGCAAACAACGCATCTACAAAAACTTGCGAGTCGAACATGGCGAGGTCGTCGATCTTCTCACCGGTGCCGATGTAACGAATGGGCCGTTGAATATCCTGAGCAATAGCAAAGGCGATTCCGCCCTTCGCTGTGCCGTCCATCTTGGTGACAGCAACATCGGTGACGGCAGCAGATTTTAAAAAGGCCTTAGCCTGTAACACGCCGTTCTGGCCGGTGGTCGCATCGATCACAAGCAGCACTTCGTGTGGTGCATCGGGCAGGCGGCGCTGAATAATGTTTTTCATCTTTTCCAGCTCCTGCATCAGGTTGAACTTGGCGTGCAAGCGCCCGGCCGTGTCGATGATCAGCACATCGGGCTGTTGCTCTTCGGCAGCGTCGAGCGCCTTATAAACAACGGCCGCCGCATCGGCACCCTGGCCCATGGCCACAACCGGCACGCCAGCGCGCTCGGCCCATGTTTCAAGTTGCTCGGTAGCCGCAGCACGAAAGGTGTCGCCGGCAGCCAGCAGCACTTGCTTGCCGAAGCGACGGTATCGGTTCGCCAACTTGGCGATCAGCGTTGTCTTACCAGCGCCATTCACCCCTACCACAAGCACCACAAAAGGTTTCACCGTCGGCACGTGTTTACCGGCATGCTCCTGAAGCACGGAGATCATCTCAGCTTTGAGCATATCGCGCGCCTCGCGAGCGCTCTTGGTGCCATAACGATTGCAACGGTCTTTCGTACGATTCACCAGGTACAGCGTCGTCTCCAAGCCAACATCGGCCTGAATGAGCGCCTCTTCCAACTCGTCCCAGAGTTCATCGCTGATCGGATCATCGCTGCGAAACATCTGCGCGATGCGCCCAAAAACACCCTGGCGCGATTTCTCCAGGCTTTGGGCAACCTGTCGCTCTTCTTCGGCGGCTTCTTCTTCAGAACGGGGGGCATCTTGCCCGCGCCCGAACATACGTTTAAATATCGACATGACATCTCCACGCTTCGTAATATGCCTACATAATGCGCACGAAAAAAAGTGTGGACGCAGCACCCTGCGTCCCTGCAATGCACATCTCTCAGATTATTATACACCACCGGCTCTGCCCACCTTAAAAACTGGCTCGTACCGTTCTCCTCGTATCTTGTGCTCCTTTTGGATCATTCATATTAATCGAGCCAGGCGGGTTTTGTTTAACTTTACCATTGGAAGCGTGCAATGTTTTTGCTACCATAACAATAATACAAAGTCCACCGAGAACATCATATCGATGACACTCCAGTTTGAAGGGGGTGAGCTAGGCGTTATCATATCCCTGCGTTGTTGCAGCCAGATATGAATACGTCGATTGAAGAACCTTGTACACTCCACGTATCGAGTGTACATGCGCCCGGCGTGCTCGACATCCACATAAGGGCAGTGTAACGCTGTATTTAGGCATGTGTGTCTGAGAAAATTCCCCGTTGTTCATTCGCCGATGATCTGCAAAGTAAATACGCAAGCGTGGCCTGAATCTACGCTTTGCAACGGCGACGAAGCCGAGAAGCAATGATGCGTGCCCAACATGCCGTCTGTTCTGGCGTGATTCTCAAGCGCTGGACACTGCTTTGTCTGAGTTTAAGGAGTGGATCACTATGACACGCACGATGCGCAAGGTTGGCTTCGTCGCAGCAGGAGCATTCGGACTCTGGCTCGCGTCGAGCAGCACCGCTTTCGCCCAGGAACTTACCACCGCTGAACTTGCCGTTGGTCTAAACACGTTCTTCCTACTTCTGGCCGCCGCTCTGGTCTTCTTTATGCAGGCCGGTTTTGCCATGCTCACCGCTGGCCTTACCCGCGCGAAAAACACTACAAACATTCTCTTCAAAAACCTGATGGACTTTGTGATGTGCTCGATCGCCTTCTGGGCGGTTGGCTGGGGCCTTGCCTATGGTGCATCACAAGGTGGCTTTATCGGCAGCGATCAGTTCTTCCTCACCTCCGCCGGTGGCGATGGCGTCCCTGTTTATGCAAGCTGGTTCTTCCAGGTTGTCTTCGCCGGTACCGCCGCAACGATCGTTGCTGGCGCGATGGCCGAGCGGACGAAGTTTGTATCCTATCTTGTTTATAGCTTCTTAATCTCGCTCTTCATCTACCCAGTGGTTGTTCACTGGATCTGGAGCGGTGCGGGTTGGCTGAATACGTACAGCGGCAGCACCGATGGCAACTGGGGCTTTACCGACTTTGCTGGCAGTACGGTTGTCCACAGTGTTGGCGGCTGGGCTGCGCTCGTCGGTGCGATGATCCTTGGCCCGCGCATTGGCAAGTACGGCTCCGATGGTAAACCAAACGCGATGCCCGGCCACAATGTTTCGCTGGCAGTGCTCGGCGTGTTTATTCTCTGGCTCGGCTGGTTCGGTTTCAACCCTGGTAGCCAGCTGGCGATCGCCTCACAGGCCAATGCCGACGCTGTCGCTCTCGTCGCTGTGACCACAAACCTTGCCGCCGCCGCTGGTGCATTGGGCGCGCTCTTCACGGCGTGGTTGCGTTCCGGCAAGCCCGACATGGGCCAGACGCTGAACGGTGTGCTCGCAGGCCTGGTCGCGATCACCGCCGGTTGCGCGTATGTCAATCCGCTGTCGGCGATTATCATCGGCCTTATCGCTGGCCCGCTCGTGGTCTTCTCGGCAGAGTGGCTCGACGCTCTTAAGATCGACGATCCGGTTGGCGCAGTGCCGGTTCACCTTGTCTGCGGTATCTGGGGTACGCTGGCAGTCGGTCTCTTCGCCTCCGTCCCCGGCAACACCGGCACCCTTGGCCTCTTCTTCGGCGGCGATGCCACGCTGCTCATCGCTCAGTTCGTCGGCGTGATCGCGGTTGGTGTCTGGACGGCGGCCCTCGCTGGCCTGATGTTCTACGCGCTGAAAGCCACTATTGGCCTCCGCGTCAGCCGCGAAGAGGAGCTCGCTGGCCTCGACATCGGTGAGCACGGCTCGGTCGCGTATCCCGATCTCCTGCCCGCCCCAGCCACCAGCGCTGCTACACCGAGCGGCACTATCAGCAGCGCCCCTGCTGCCGACTAGGCCTCTCAGTACCTTCTGCTTCCTCCTCGGCCCGGCGCACCAAGTTGGTGCGCCGGGTTCGTTTTGTGTCAAGTATCTGGCTAGAGTAATCTTACAGAGTTTGTGTCTTTGTACCATCCATCATGCGCGGCAGCATCGCACACGATGACACAAAGACACAAGTTTTCCACAAGCCATCTAGAATGACCGTATCTCCTGTGCATTGTATCCAAAAAAGGCGTGATATAACTGTTGAAATTGTACAAATCTTCTGCTAGTATGAGCGTGGCAGATAACACAGGCCGATCGCACGCACTGCTAGTGTGCGAAGACAGTTGCAACGGAGCAACGAAGGAGAGGTCAATGGAGCAGCTACAAGACTTGTCAATGGTCGCGGTGGCAATCGTCGGATGGGCAGCAACCGTGCTTGCAGCGCTCGGCAACCCGCGCCTGACAGATACCGATCAGCGCGCAATGGTGGTGTGCAGCTGGGTCTTCTGGTCGATCTTCGGTTTGGGCACACTGGTGCAGCGTGAGTTGCTCACGGTGGATGGTGCAGCGATGTTTGTGGGCATCACCGGTGCCCTGATGGCCACGATTGTGATAGCCTCGGCGCGCGTGCGACGCACCCGCCCCTAACATACCAGAACGCGATGGCAGACCGGCAGGGTAACTCCTGCCGGTTTTTGTTTGTGTCGGTTCTGTTATCTGCCGACAGCACGACGTTCATAATCTGCTATGATGATGCTGGTACACTCGATCGAAATGAGGCGACGCACAAGGCGTATATTCTGATGGAGAATTTGCTGCATGCTATCGACGATTCTTGACCAGTTGAAGGAATGGGTCACGTATATTATGAGCGCGCTGGGTTATCCCGGCATCACGCTGATTATGCTGGCCGAGAACGTATTCCCGCCGATCCCCTCTGAAGTGGTGATGCCGCTGGCCGGTTTTCTAGCGGCAGAAGGTCAGTTCAACTTTGCCGCTGCCGTCTTCGCCGGCACGCTTGGCTCTGTGCTTGGGGCGATTGTGCTCTACTATGTCGGCGCACTCGTCGGCGAGCCGTGGGTGCGGCCTTTTGTGCGCCGCTGGGGCAAGTGGTTCTGGGTGAGCGAGGCAGATCTCGATCGTGCGCTCGGCGCTTTCGACAAGTATGGCCCGGCGATTGTCTTCACCGGGCGGCTCATCCCGCTCATTCGCAGCCTGATCTCGCTGCCCGCCGGTATGAAACGAATGCCGATGTTGCCGTTTCTCTTCTATACAACGCTTGGCTCGGCGATCTGGACGACCTTGCTCACCTGGGCTGGCTTTATTCTCGGGCGCAACTGGGAGCAGGTGCTCGAATTTATCTCGACCTATCAGCGTTTTGTGCTTGTTGCTCTCGCGCTTTGCGCTATGCTCTGGGTCGCCAACAAACTCGGCTGGTTGCGCTTTGGGCGTAAGGTGGAAGCGTAGCATGAAAGAAGTCAGGAGTCCTCACTCCTTCTGACTCCTGACTTCTTTGGTTAATCCCCCCAGCCCAAGTTATCGCTCTTCTTCGGCGGCGCATCGCCCTCGTCAGCGCCGCCGCTCAGCTCTTCTTCGAGCATTTCGTCGACCATCTCGTCCCAATCTTCGCCAGCATCATCGCCGAGTTCTTTCCCCATCTGGCGTGCCCAACGCGCTATCGAGCGCGGATCGCTCTCGTCGAGGCCGGCAAAATTGGCCGGATCGGCCAGCGCCTCGGCCCGAGCCTCTTCCGATTTCACTGTAGCAAAGCGCGACACGGCACGCTTGACGCCGACGTTTCCACAGCGCGGGCAGGCCAAGCCCGGCGGATCGGTAAACCCCTGCACGAGCTTCTGGAAGCGGCCCTGGCAGGCCGGGCAGTGGTATTCGTAGATTGGCATAGCTTCGTCTCCCCTCCGATCAGAAAAATACGTGCTACGGTAAAGTCTGTTGCTGTCGTTGACAGCTTTGCTGCCTGCAACAGCACCATCTTTCTGTCCCTATTTCAAGCGACTATCTCCTCTATCAACGGAGGAGCCGCCGTCGGCGTAGTGCTCAACCGATACGCGGCGAGCAAGCGCGGCGCGATGCGTGCGGCATCGGCGGCATTCGCAGCGTGGATGGCCAGCAGTGGAGCATCGGGCTCCACCAGATCGCCGACTTTTGCCGCGAGCACCAGGCCAACCGCCGGGTCGATCGTATCTTCTTTGCGCTCGCGCCCACCACCAAGCTCGTTCACAGCCAGGCCAAGGCTCTGACCATCGATCGCGGCAACATAGCCGCGCTGGGGTGCGCGTAGTGGCACCACCACCGGCGCGGTGGGCAATAACGCATCAGCGCCTTCGATAGCGTGCAGATCGCCGCCCTGAAAAGCCACCATTGCGCAGAAGCGCTCCCAGGCCTTTCCCTCATCGAGCGCGCGCTGTAATAAGGCGCGCGCACCGGCTTCGTCGGCGGCAAGACCCGCCAATTGTACCAACTGCGCGCCCAGCACCCGGCAAAGTTCCACCAAGTCGGGCGGGCCGTTGCCGCGCAGCGTGGCGATCGCCTCGCGCACTTCAAGCGCATTGCCAATACCAAGGCCGAGCGGCTGCTCCATCGAGCTGAGCACCGCAGAGACGCGCCGCCCTGCGCGCTGGCCGATAGCAACCATACTCTGCGCCAACTGACGCGCATCATCGAGCGTGCGCATAAAGGCACCCTGGCCATATTTAACATCAAGCACGATGCAATCGGCACCGGCCGCGAGCTTTTTGCTCATCACGCTGGCCGCGATCAGCGGGATGGATTCGACAGTCGCCGTCACATCGCGCAGAGCATAGAGCTTTTTGTCAGCTGGCGCTAGATCAGCTGTTTGGCCCGCAACGACGAGCCCATGACGCTCCACCGCTGTGCGAAATTCAGCCGTGCTGAGTGTAGTGCGAAAACCGGGAATGCTCTCCAATTTATCGACCGTGCCGCCGCTAAAACCAAGCCCGCGCCCGCTCATCTTGGCGACGCGCAGGCCAACTGCCGCCGCCAGCGGGGCCAGCACCAGTGTGGTCTTATCGCCGACACCACCAGTCGAGTGTTTATCGACGGTGATCGGCGCGATGTCGTGCAGGTCGAGCATATCGCCGCTGCGCGCCATCGCTAGCGTCAGATCGGTTGTCTCGCGCACATCCATACCGCGCAGCACCACTGCCATCGCCCAAGCCGCCATCTGGTAATCGGCCACCACGCCTGCGGTATAGGCATCGATCAGCCAGAAGATTTCGTCGCTTGAGAGTGCGCCCCCATCTCGCTTCTTCGCAATCAGGTCTACGGCGCGCATTGATCGCTCCATTTTATAACTCGGCGGATTACTTTTGTAATGCGATCCCTGATGCATGATCAGTGATCCGCGATGCCGGGCAGCTTCGCTTTCTCAGGGTTTACGGTTTACGCTTCACGGTTTACGCTTCACGCAGCGCCGTGATCGCCCGTGGCAAGCGCAGCAGCAGGTCGCTGGCCAGAGCACCTGTGTCACCGACTTCATCGCGCACCAGAGAGCCGGCAGCACCGTGCAGGTAGACACCGAGCGCCGCTGCGCCGAAGAGGTCAAGCCCTTGTGCCAACAGGCCGCAAATAGCGCCGGCCAGCACATCGCCGGTGCCGGCGGTGGCGAGGGCTGGATTGCCACCGCTATGCACTAGCG
>JAAUTF010000133.1 GCA_012031775.1 Candidatus Altimarinota bacterium
CGACCCGGCGCACCCTGCCTTCGCTGGCAGTTCGTCGGCGGGCGCGACGAGCGCGATAGCATGTATCACCAGGGGCCGGCCTGGGCTTGGTTAATCGGCCCCTTCGTCAGCGCCCACCTGCGCGTCTACGGCGATAAAGCCGCCGCGCGCCGCTACCTCCTGCCGCTGATGCAGCACCTCGACGATGCAGGGCTTGGCAGCATCAGTGAACTCTTCGACGGCCAACCGCCCTATACCCCGCGCGGCGCTATCGCCCAGGCATGGAGCGTAGCCGAAGTAGTACGCACCTGGTACGAGACGCTGGAGTAAAAACACGCCGTAGGGACGCAGCCTGCTGCGTCCCTACGGCATCTCTCCCTCCGTCGATTGCATAATTTGCGCCGCCAACAGCCGCAGTTCCTGACGTAGTTCCTCGGGCCGCCGTACCGAAAACGGCAAATTGAGTGTCACCAGTTCGCGCGCGAACCAGCTCAGGCTCTCGGCGTAGGCGTAGAGCGACACCTCGCCGTTCTCCGCGACCAGCGTGCCGAAGATCGGCGGCACCCGCAGCCGCGCCTCTTCTACAGGCAAATGCAACGCCACCTCGATCTCCCAAGTGTTTGGAATACGCGCAAACGACTGCACTACATAGGCCGCTGCATCGAAATTCGCAGGCCGGATAAAACACGTTTCTCTCGGCCAAAGAGCGACTACGCGGTCGAGGCGGAAGATGCGCAGATCTTCCCGTAAATGGCAGTAACCCACAGCATACCAACGGCCCTGGCGGTAGACGAGACCATAAGGATCGAAGGCACGCTCACGCGGCTCAGCGCCCTCGGCCTGATACTGCATCAGCACCTGCCGCGACTGCTGGGCGGCCTCACTAAACTGCATCAGCAGCTCGCGATCGGGAGCCGTCTCGGCGCGCATCAAGTCGAGCGTCAGCGTAGATTGCACCGCCTGTAGACGCTCACGCAGCGCCGATGGTAGCACGCGCTCGATCTTGGCTAGCGCCCTTCCGCCGCCGGTGCCGCCAACGTGAGGCCCAGGCGTCGCGCCGCAAGCAAGCCCAGTGTCACCGCCAGCGCCTCGTCCTCGCTGAACATCAGTGGCGGCAGCTTGAAGCCGGCCCGCAAGCGGTAGGCACCATAACGGCCGCGCTCGGCCTCGATTGGGATGCCCATATCTTGCAACATCGTGATATAGCGCCGCGCCGTACGCACGTTCACTTCCAGACGCTCGGCAAGCTCTGGCCCGCTTAGGCGCTGGTGCGATTGCAAAAGCTCTAGCACCGTTAATACACGTGTTGTTGGATGGTACATAACCAGGATTCAGAAGGCGCAGCGCACCTCCTGTAGCGGCAAGGTGTGGGTGCAGGCGGCGCGCTGTTCGCATCCACACGATCTTCTTGACCAACCCATTAAGCTTGTTACATTATAGCAAATTTGTCCTAAAACAGGGCAAATTATGGCCGCATTTTCCTTGATACTGAAGGTAACCTAGTGGTTAAAAGGAGGAATGCGAGGATGAAAGCCGAACCTTGCACACGATGCGATGCCAAGCAGGCAAGCCGCCGTCCGACCGATGATCAGTCGGCACATTGGCTCAACGTCCTAATCAAGCGCGCGCTCATAAATCAGCGCCCCGCCGTCTGGACAATGGATCGCAACGGTCACGTGCGGCGTGTGGAGCGCTGACAAAGTGACTTTGGCACGGTGAACCTCAGGCCAACACGAGCATCACCCGGTCACCGTGTCACCCGCTCACTCGCTGGCGATTTATACAACATCCCTAGCGCCTGTGGTGCGCTATCGCTACCACGCCGACTACCGTAGCGATGGGCGTAGACACAGGTAAATTCGCAGCCGATAAAAATCACCTGGCTGATCACATAGATGTAGAACATAATCGCCATCACGCCGCCGATCACACCGTAGGCTTGGTAATTAAGCGTAGTGATAAAATAGCCGATGAAGCGCTGCACGAGCATAAAACTAGTCGCCGAGAGCAAAGCGCCCAGCCAAACATCACCAAAAGTCACATCGGTATCGGGCAGAATGCGAAAGAGCAGCGCAAAGGCCAGGGTCATAACCCCAAAGGTGATACCAAGCTCAACCCAGCCTTGCACAAAATCGTTAAACTCGAACCAATTGCTTGCAGCGTTACGCATCAGCGAGAGCGTCGCCCCGGCGATAATCCAGGTCATCAGCAGCGAGGCAACAACAAAAACAAGCAGGAAGCTTACCAACTTCCGGCGCACCTGGTGCGATACCTGCTGGCGCACCGCTTGGCGCAGGCTGGCCTGCGCAAACAGCGGCCTACCCGTGCCCCAAATAATACGAAAAGCGCGGTCGAGCGCACCGAAAAAGCCGCTCGCAACCAATAACAGCGAGACAGTGCCGAAGAATCCAGCGCTCACCCGCGTTTCATACAGGCTGCGCAGTGTGCTCATCACCAGATCGCTGAGCAGGGGCGAGTCGAACTGGCTGTCGAGGAAATTCTGGATGCGAAAGAGGTTTTCGGGGATGAGATTACCGACGATCGAAAGGGTAATCAGCATCAACGGGAAAAGCGAAAAGAGCGCATAGTAGGCCACCGCAGCGCCCATATTCAAACATTCGTCTTCCTGCCATTTGTCGAAGACGCGCTTGAACAGCAGCAATACCTGTTTCACGCCGCAACCCCTGGTGTATACTCGTGTTGTTTAAACACGGCATTTGTGCAGCTATGCCGCGTGCCGCACCATACGCTTCTGCACAAATCCGTTCGGCTTGCTTTTATTATACCAGGAGCGATCGTCATGCATTATTTTGCCCATTATCGCGATTTTATCGGGGTCAGCGCCGAGCGCTTCTTTAAAACGACAATCTTTCAAAGCCCGCGTATGCTGGCCGGTATGGACTGCCTGGAGCCGGGCCAGCGCCAGGACGCGCATCGCCACGCCGGGCGCGATAAGGTGTACTTTGTGGTCAGCGGCATGGGTCTCTTTCACATCGGCGACGAGGTGCAAAGCTGCGGGCCGGGCAGCACGATCTGGGCTCCAGCAGATGTCGCCCACGGCGTTGCCAACACCGGCAGCGAAACATTGGTTATGTTTATCGTTATGGCACCCGAGCCGGGCTAGGCAGTATTGGCCTTTAACGACGCGAAGCAGCGCACTCCCACAGACCGCTAACCGGCGCTCTATCAAACAAAGCAGAAGGCCTTTGGCGACGCTTGGCAGGCCAAGCGTCGCCGAAGACTCTCCATCTTCTCATTTGCACGCAGCACCGCAGCGCGTTATGATAAGAAAAATAATGTAAACGAAGGAACTGCTGTGCAGAATGTGCAAAAGAGCGCAACCACCGAAGCGCGCGCAGAGGCCGATGCGGCCGCAAGCGCTGGCGGCTTGCTCGGCTTGCTCAACATCTGGTGCCGCCATATTGCGCTGCTCGCCACCTGGATCGCTACCTGTGGCAGCCTGTTCTTCAGCGAAGTGCTCGGCTGGCAGCCCTGCCTCTTCTGCTGGTACCAACGCATTTTGATGTACCCACTGGCGATTATTTTGACAGTCGGCATTCTACGCAACGATCGCGGTATGGCCGCGTATGTACTGCCTTTCTCGATCGCCGGTGTTTTTATGTCGACCTATCACTATTTGCTGATTCGTGCGCCGCGCTTCTTCCCGCCCCCACCGTGTACCGACGGTGTACCATGTAGTGTCGACTACATCAACTGGCTTGGTTTTATCAACATCCCGACTTTAGCGCTGATCGCATTTTGATCATCAGCATCACGATGGGCAACTACTTGGTGCTGACGCGCAACGACGAAGACCCGGCCCCGCCGAGCAGCGCACCTGTCGCCGCCCTTGCGATTATCGCCGTCACCGTCTTTGCCTTTGTTGGCCTGGCCTTCGTTATTTAACACGACTATGCAGTCGGCGGTTTTTCGCCTGCGGCAGCGCGGTACTGGCGATCTTTTCATCGTGGTGCGGTACTGGCGATCTTTTCATCGTGGTAGGGCAGCGGCACACGCCTAACGCTGGTACCTGGTCCAAGCTCTCTATTTGAATATTCGTCGTGAAGCGTAATCGATGCACGACCACTTGCGGTCTTCGCAGCGAGCGCGCTTTATGCTGCTAGAATCGAGCGAACTCATGCTCCGCGCTCTTTGTTCTGTGATCTTTGCTCTCTGCGCTACGCTCTTGCTCGCCGCCTGCGCGACACCACAGCCGAACAGCGACACCTCTTTTGTGCAATCCGGCACGCCGATTAAACCGCCAGTGCGTATCGAGGAGTTCAGCCTCCCCGCAAGCACCGGCGACACACTCGGCCTCGCCGAGCTGCGCGGCCAGCCGACCTTGCTCTTCTTCGGCTTCACCCATTGCCCCGATGTCTGCCCTACCACGCTCAGCGAGTTCAAGCGTGTTTAAAGAGCAACTCGGCGAACTGGGCGAAACCGTAAACTTCGTTTTTATCAGCGTCGACGGCACACGCGACACCCCCGAGCTGTTAGCCAGCCATCTCAAGCAGTTCGACCCGGCCTTTATCGGGTTGCAAGCCGACGAAGCGACGTTGCGGCGCATCGGGACAAGTTTCGGTCTTTACTACCAAAAGCAACCGCTTGAGGGTAGCGCCAGCGGCTACACCATCGATCACAGCGCGGCCAGCTACCTGCTGAACGCCGACGGCGAATTGGTAATGGTTTATTCTTATGGCACGCCAGCCGATGTGATCGCGGACGATGTGCAGGAGATGTAAACAGGGGCCGTAGGGGCACAGCATGCTGCACCCCTACGGCCCCCCACGCAGATCACCCCTACAGCACAGTACAGCGCGGCAGAAGTTCGTCTCCGGTTATGGGCGCGCTGTAGCTCGCCACAATCAAGCATCCGCCAGAGGCGGACATACGCTTCAGCGTACTAGATACACAGCGATCGCATCGGGAACGGCGCGAGCGCGCTCGCCAAACACCGCCTGCCCGCGCCAGGCCAACTGGGTAGATGTATCGTCGTCGCCGCCGAGCGCGTCGGTGCAGCCGAGCGCAAGCAGCTGTGCTGCCATCTCAACACCGCCAATGCCATTGCTGACCATCAAGACCAGGTAATCGTTACCGCCGGGGTGTTTGCCGATACCGACCGCTGTTTTAGGATAGCTACCGTTATAGATTTTTTTGCGCCAGTCGAGCTGCACAAAATCTTCACCCAGCGGGTTGAAGGGGATGAATTGCTCGCCGACTGTCTGAACCTCGGTAGTGGCGATCTTACCACCCCAGAGCACCACCGGCCCGCCGCCAATCGCCTGGGCGCAATCTTGCACATCGTCGGCACTGAACAGCCCAATGACCGCCCGCCGATCGGGGCGGATGCAGAGGGCTGAGCGCCAGGGATTTACGCGATGCACAGCGCTGTTGATAACCACCGTGCCCTCATTTGATGTGCGCTCGCCGCCGTGAAAGCCAAAAGCCATCGCACCCAACAGCTCTTTGCCCACCCGCTGCGCGTAGGGCGCGTTAACCATCGTGGTAACCGTTGCCAGATGCTTCTGACCGTCGGCCCAGATCGTATCGCCGCGCTCATCGCTGGCGGGCGTTGCGCCATCGGCGTTGATCACTTCGACATGGGTACGCACGCTCAACTCGACGACCATATACGTTACCTGGCCGCCGCTAGGGAGGTTACGCCGAAAGAGCCGCACACTGCCGTCGCCCGCACTCGCTATTAGCTCGCTCTGCGCGTTATATGCTTCAAGCGCATTACTAACCGGAACCGGAGCCGCGCCCTGCACTTGCGTCACCCCGCGCAAATCGTTGGCTACACCCGTGAGCGGTGCCGTATCGCTGCGCGTTGGTAAACCCCAGCGTGAAACAATTGGGCGCGCTGGCGGGTTCGCGAAAAGCACAATCGCCGCTGCACCTACTAGTGCCAACGTCAAAAGGTAGAATATCGGGTTGTACTGCTGGCTTGGAAGCATAACAGAGCTATTCTACGTTCTTTTTACCGCGCCGTAAAGCGCGCCGGATGACAAATTATTATAGCACATATGTACTTATTTCTCTTGCAAAAATTGCCGCTCTAATGCTATACTCAATGGCAGTCCGACCAAGCCCTTTTTGAAGAGGTATCGCATGCGTCGTGCCGCCCTGCTGACGGCCCTGGCCCTTAGTTTTTTGCGCTCCTTGTGTCGGCGGCAGAGGCACGGCCACCTTCACAGCGCGCCGATGGACTCGATACTCCGCTTTTGCAAGCGAATGCATGCGGCGTGGGGGCCGACGAAATCCATTTTACTATCGCCGCCACCGGTGATACCTTTCCCCACGAAAACATCCAGCGTGTAGCCGAGGCGAACGGCTACGATTATCTCTTCGACTATGTGCGTCCGTATCTGCAAGCGGCCGATCTTGCATATACCAACTTCGACGGCGCAATGCTCGCCAGCAGCCCGAGCAGTGGCTACCCAAATTTCAATTTTAACCCGGCGCTAGCACCCGCACTCAAAAACGCCGGCATCGATGTCGTCTCAACTGCGAATAATCACATTCTCGATCGTGGTCCCGAGGGGCTCGACGCCACTATACGCGTCCTCGACGAGGCGGGCATTGCCTATCACGGCACGGTGCCGAGTAGTTTCGGTGCGCAGCCGCGACCGCCCTTCCTCACGATACCGCTAGTGCGCGATGGTATTACCGTCACCATTGGCTTTATCTCGGCAACCTGGGGGACGAACGGCATCCCCGACCCGTACAACCAGGTCAATCTGCTCTATCAATCGAACGCGTATGGCGAACAGGGCGGCGTCCGCCCGTCTGTCCTCGACGCAATCGCTCAGGCCGCAGCCGCAACTGATGTCGTGCTGGTGGCGGCGCATTGGGGCTTCGAGTACGAGTTCTATCCACGTAGCTCGCAGATCGAAGCTGCCCAGGCTATGGCTGCGGCTGGTGCCGATATTATCCTTGGCGCGCAGCCGCATACGCTGCAGCCGGTGGATTTTATCGACAGTGGCGGGCGTAAAACGCTTGTCGCCTACTCGCTGGCAAATTTTATCGCTTCGCAAGGCGCGTTTCAAGCTACTGCTTTCAGCGCAACCTCGGTGATTTTCTACGTTGGCATCGCGCGCAGCGCCGACGGCAACGTACGCGTGACGGGCTATCGCTACTTGCCGACGCTGCATATCGATAACGATACTCGGCCAGCACCGATCGTTGCGCAAACCCCCGACACCGTGATCACCCATGTGCGCACGATCCTGCGCGATCCGAGCGGCATTCTGCAAGTCCCCGCCGCGCCGCCGCCCGCCGATGAGCGCATCGAGGTTTGCCCCAGTTTGCAGTTCGCCGAAGCACCGCAGTACGGCGTGCCCGGCGATTTCGCACAGCACTATCGCACCCTGGGCGGACTCAGCGATCGCCCGCCTACCGATGCACTGCGTGTGCTTGGCTACCCGCTCGGCCCGGTGACGCGTGAACTAGCTGGCGACTGCCAGACCGAACTGAGCGTTTTGCTTACTGAACGCCAACGCCTCGAATGGCACGCCGCAGAAGCCTGGCCCTACCGCGTACAAGGCTCACAGCTCGGCGTCGCTGTCTTCGAGCAAAAGTACGGCCCCGGCCAGATGGATCGCCGTACATCTCTCGACGGCGATGCCTTCGCCGACCCGCGCTTCCAGCGTTTCTACGAAGCCATGGGGGGGCTCAGTATGTTCGGCTTCCCCATTAGCCGCTTGCTGATCGAGACCGACGATGCAGGCGTACAGCGCCCGGTACAATACTTCGAGCGCGCGCGCTTCGAGCTCGACGAAGCCGCCGAAGCAGGTGCTCAGGTGAAATTGGGCCTGCTCGGGCGCGAGTATAAGGGTATCGCCAACCAGTGTGGGCTGCTGGAAACGGCCGCTAGCACCAGCTTCGATCGGGTCGGTAGCACCGCTACCCTCGGCAGCATGCCTACCCTCCAAGGCGATACTGCGGGCTTCAACTGGACACCGTGGCTGCTGATTTTACTGGTGACGGTGCTCGTGCTCGGCGGGTTGACCTATTTAGCCTACCGCCGCGAGCAGTCGCGGCGCGAGTTCTACCGCAAACGCGCCTACCAGCGCCGCGCTACCTTACGCCGCAATACGGCGCAGAGCAAACAGCCCCCAAGCGTTGAAGTAACACCAGCCCGACAGGCAAACCCCAAAGACGACGATCTCCTCAGCGATCTCCTGCAAATGGACGACCTAAATCGGCGCGAAAGAGAATAAACGTCAGTTGATGATGTGTTATGATACTGCTGATGCAGTATCGATAATGAGATGGAAAAAGAAATGTTCTGGTCGTTTTTGTCTCGCAAAAACAGCCAGAACAGTGTCATTTACAAGCCTTAATGTATGGAATATCAACCAAACGTCAAAAATATTACCGGCGCGGGTGGCCTTATCGCTTATATCCGCCCTGGCAGCATCGCCGCCGACTTAGGCTTGAACGCGGGCGATAGCGTGGTCGCTATCGGCAGCCAGCGCCTGCGCGATGTTATCGACTACCGCTTCGCCGTCGCAGAAAACCAGATCGAGCTGCACATACATACCGCCTTCGGCGAAGATGTCATTTTCGAGATCGAAAAGGACGAAGACGAAGATCTCGGTATTGAGTTTAGCGAGCCGCTCTTCGATCGTCTGCGCACCTGCAACAATAAATGTCCGTTCTGTTTTCTCACCCAGATGCCACGTGGCATGCGTAAGACCTTGTATTTGAAGGATGACGATTACCGGCTCTCCTTCTTGTACGGCAATTTTGTCACCTTTACCAATCTTAGCGAGGCCGATTGGCAGCGCATCGCAGAGCAACGCCTTGCGCCAATGAATATCAGCGTGCATGCCACCGACCCAACTTGGCGCGCGGTGATGCTCGGCAAGCGCGAATTGCCCGATGTGCGCGAGCAGATCGCCCGCCTCGGCACATTCGGCATCCCCGTGCATACGCAGGTCGTCGCCTGCCCCGGCGCAAACGATGGCGCAGTCCTTCAGCAAACGATCGAAGACCTGGCAGCGCTCTACCCAATCGTGCAATCGATCTCGATTGTGCCGGTTGGCCTGACCAAGTTCCGTTTCGAGGGCAAAGCGCCAAAGAGCATCCGCGCCGCGATCGAAGTTCACGAAACACCAGACTGGATCAATACCAACTGGGAGCGCCAGCCGCTGTGGCAAGAGCCCCACCTCGTACAGGCACAGCATGCTGCGCCCCCCCCCTGCGCCGCTTGCACACAACGTCAGCCAGCCATTGCACGACCCGGAGCTTGGCTTCTGCTCGCGCCTCGGCGCTACCACAGATATTCCACTGCGCTGCTACACGCCTGCAGAGGCCGCCGCACTGCTCGATCTGGTGCAGCCCTATGCCGAGCGTTTCCAGCACGAGCACGGCCTGACCCTCGTCTACCCCAGCGACGAATTTTACATACTTGCCGAGCGTGAGACACCGCCCGCCGCGTGGTACGACGATATGCCGCAGTACTCGAACGGCGTCGGCATGGTGCGCGACTTTCTCGATGGCTGGGCGAAGGCGCGTAAACGCTTGCCCTCGAAGATGGCGCAACCCCTGCGCGTCGCCCTGGTTTGCGGTACCCTGGTAGCCCCGATGATGGAGCAGGTCGCAGCCCGTCTGAACCGCGTCGCAGGCTTGCAGGTGCAGATCGTGCCGGTAATTAACAGCTTCTTCGGCGAGACAGTGACAGTCAGCGGCCTGCTGACCGCGCAGGATGTCGTTCCCGCGCTGCGCGACAGCGGCTGTGAGCGCGCTATTCTGCCACGCGTAATGTTCGACCATACCGCCGAGCGCACTATCGACGACTACAGCCCGCAGCGTATCGCTGAAGAGGCTGGCGTCCCAGTAGCCATGGCGACTGACCCCGACGAGCTCGTGCGTTACCTACGCGGCCTGGCACAGAATACAGAGCACAGAGCGTAGAGCATAGGTAAGGGCGTAGCACGCTGCGCCCCGACGCAGCAACGAGGACGACGATGACAATGCAGCAGACGCGCCATCAGCAGCTTGTCGAGGTAATTCGGCGGGCTAATGAGATCGCGGCGAGCACCGAGCTCGATGATCTGCTCGATCGTATGCTCGATCTCATCATCGAGGTCACCCGCGCCGAAAGCGGCACGCTCTACCTCTACGATCCCGACAGCGCCGAGCTGATCTTCAAGCTTGTGAAGGGCAGCGCCAGCACCACCGCACAGCTACGTGGCCTGCGCCTCCCCGCCGACCGCGGCGTTGCTGGCTATGCATTGCGCCAGGGCAAGCCGCTCTTCTTTAACGATGTGGCCAACGATCCGCGCTGGGAGCGCAGCGTTGGCTCGGCCACCGGCTTTTTGCCGCAGAACATGTATTGCATTCCGTTGAATTTGCGTAGCACGCCCGTGGGCCTGGTGCAAATCTTCAATCTGCCTGCTGAAAGCATCGACGACCAAGACGAACTGGTGATTCTGGAACTGCTCAGCTCACGCTTGGTCACCGAGGTCGAGAAGGTGCAGATGCTCGACGAGGCGCGGCGACGCGAGCGCCGTCAACAAGCTCTGGTTGAGATTATCTCGCAGCTCACCACCACACTGCGTCAGGAAGAGCTGCTCGACCGCATCCTCGCCTATGCCTGCGAACTGCTGGATGTTGAGGCTACGTCGATCTGGCTGCGCGACCCGCGCGACGATTCGCTGGTGTTGCATATCGCTGCCGGTGATAATAGCGACCAGATGGCGCAACGGCGTGTGCCGGCCGGCCACGGCCTGATTGGCCACGTTGTCTCTACTGGCAAAACACTGGTCACCAATGATGTGCAGCAAGATAGCCGCTTCTATCGCCAGCTCGACGCACAGACTGGCTTTGTCACCCGTGCCATTCTTTGTGTGCCGCTGCGCGCAGCACCGATGGAGCTTGGCGGCGAACGCGGCCTGACGGCAGAGACGATCATCGGCGGCGCGCAGGCGCTCAACCCGCGCTCAGGGCGGCCTTTCACCGCAGAAGATATCAGCCTCTTCGAGACACTGGCCGGCCAGGCCGCCACCGTAATTCGGCTCTCGCAACTTTATCACGAAACCGATTATCTCTTCTCACGCATTATCGATGCCATCACCGGGGCGATCGATCTTAAAGATCCGTATACCCGCGGCCACAGCCAGCGCGTCTCCGACTATTCGGTGGCTATCGCTCGCGAACTTAGACTACCCCAAGAGATGATCTATCGCATTCGTATCAGCAGCAAACTGCACGATGTCGGCAAGATCCGAGTGCCGACCGGTGCTGAAAACGTACGCCAG
>JAAUTF010000134.1 GCA_012031775.1 Candidatus Altimarinota bacterium
AAGCTGGCGCACAGTGGTCTCCTCGTAGCGTGCGGCGGTTATGCTTCATTATACATGGGCTGCACGCCCGGCGCTTGCGTGCGGGGTGCTCTGCAGCCCGCTTTCAGGTTGCGGCGTGGCTCCTTACGGCCTTCCTACGCGGAAGGCTTTGCCTACGCGCTGGACGGTACCGGGCTGAGACCCGTGACAACGGGCGCTGAAAGCTAGAGCGCGGCTGAACGTTCGAGATGGCCTCGAGGGGTGAAACGCGCTGCACCCACCAAGGTGCAGCGCGTAGCGTCGGCAACAAGCCCCCCCGCGAGGTTAACACTTGTGCTATAATCCGGTGACGCTAACCTCTGAGGGCGATGTGATGGATCTCGCAGCGCAGCCCTTTTGTTCCCGGAGTTACTGGTGCCCGCTGCTCGACCCTTTTTGAAATGGGCCGGCGGCAAGGGGCAGCTTCTGCCAGAGCTGACCCGCCGTTTGCCTGTGCATTTCCATCGCTACCACGAGGCCTTTGTCGGCGGTGGCGCGCTGTTTTTTTCATCTCGCCAAACCTCGGTTGTTTACAGGCAGGTGCTGTGCTCAGCGATTACAATCCTGAGCTTATCCTCTGCTATCGCGTCGTGCGCGACGATGTCGAGGCGCTGATCGCCGTGCTGCAAGAGCACGCCCCGCACTTTGCCGATCCGGCCTATTTTCTCGAAGTGCGCAGCTGGGATCGCCAGCCGGGGTTTGCCGAGCGCAGCGAGGTGGCGCGCGCCGCCCGCGCAATGTTCCTTAATCGCACGTGTTACAATGGCCTTTACCGGCTCAATAACAAGGGCCAGTTTAACGCACCCTTCGGCTATTACAAGAACCCGCTGATCGTCGACGAGAACAACCTGCGCGCCGTCAGCACCGCGCTGCAAAATGTCGAATTGCTGGTAGCCGATTTCGCCGCCGTGCTCGATAGAGTGCTCCCCGGTGATCTGATTTATTTCGACCCGCCCTATGTCCCCGTCAGCGCGACCGCTTCGTTCACGCACTACACCGGCCAGACGTTTAGCGAACACGAGCAGCGGCGTCTCGCCGATGTGCTCCATCAACTGGCAGGGCGCGGTTGTTACGTTATGCTCTCCAACTCACATACTGCGTTTACCCGCGAGCTTTACCGCGATTGCGCCACACGCGATGTGGTGCTCGCCAGCCGTAAAATCAACTGCGACGGCAAGAAGCGCGGCAACGTCGAGGAACTGATTGTCTGCTCCTACCCGATCGACGAGGCTGTGCCGACGGCAGCGTAGGGTCGTGCATGCGCGATCCCTACGTCGCTCTGCCGATAGGGAGACCCACTATGTCCCAAGAGCTATCCGATTTTCGCAACCATCTGGTCGACGAGACGAGTCCCTATCTTCTACAACACGTCGATAACCCCGTCGATTGGTACCCCTGGGGCCAGGAAGCATTACAAAAGGCTTTACAGGAAGATAAGCCAATTCTTGTGAGCATTGGCTACGCGGCGTGCCACTGGTGCCACGTGATGGCGCACGAGAGTTTTGAAGATCCGGCTGTAGCTGCGGTGCAAAACGAGCTTTTGTCAATATTAAAGTTGACCGCGAAGAGCGCCCGGATGTGGACAGCATTTACATGACGGCGGTGCAGGCCATGAGCGGGCGCGGCGGTTGGCCGCTCAATGTTTTTCTACTGCCCGACGGCACGCCTTTTTACGGCGGCACATACTTCCCGCCCGACGACAAAGCCGCGCGCTACAATATGCCCTCCTGGCGGCAGGTATTGCTCAGCATTGCTGCTGCTTTTCGCGAGCGGCGCGACGAGATGGCCGCGAACGGGCGTGAGCTGCTAAGCCATATCGACAAGCTCGCCCAGGTCGGCACGGGTGCTACCTTGCCTGCGCTCGCCGCATTGCTCGGCGCGGCCTATGAGGGCGTGGCGCAGAACTTCGATGCACACAATGGCGGCTTCGGCGATGCGCCCAAGTTCCCACAGCCGATGTCGCTCGAGTTCCTGCTGCGCGCTCATCTGCGCGGTGAGTCACAGGCGCTGGCGATGCTCGAGTTCACGCTACACAAGATGGCGCACGGTGGTATCTACGACCAACTCGGCGGTGGCTTTCACCGCTACAGCGTCGATGCGATCTGGCTCGTGCCACATTTCGAGAAGATGCTCTACGACAATGCGTTGCTGGCTCGCCTCTATGCCGAGACCTTTCAGATCACCCAGGAGCCTTTTTATCGTCGCATCGCTACTGAAACGCTCGATTATTTGCTACGCGAGATGCGCCATCCGCAGGGCGGCTTTTTCAGCACCCAGGACGCCGACTCGCTCGTGCCCGGTAGCGACCATAAACACGAGGGCGAGTTCTTTGTCTGGACGCCGGAGGAACTGACTTCGGCGCTTGGCGAAGATGCACCACTGTTCGCGGCGATCTACGATGTCAGCCGACGCGGCAATTTCGAGGGCCGCAACATTTTGCATCTGCCACGCACGCTCAGTGAGGTCGCTCGCACCACCGGCGCAAGTGTCGAGCGCTTAGAAGTGGTGGCTGCCCGCGGACGCCAGATCTTGTTCGAGCTACGGGAAGGCCGCCCCAAGCCGGAGCGCGACGAAAAGATTCTGACGGCCTGGAACGGTATGGCATTGCGCGCATTTGTCGTCGCTGCCGCCGCTTTCGCGCGCGACGATTATTTACAGGCCGCACGCGACTGCGCCGATTTTTTGCTGCGTGATCTCCGGCGCGCCGATGGCCGCCAGCTGCGCAGTTGGCGCGATGGGCGTGCGAGCATCCCGGCCTTCCTTGAAGATTACGCCTTGCTCGCCGATGGATTGCTCGCGCTTTACAGCGTCGATGGCGATGAACGCTGGCTGCGCGCCTGTGTTACAAGCACCGATGCAATGATTGATCTGTTCTGGGACAACGATCTCGGTGGCTTCTACGACACTGGGCGCGACGCCGAGCAGCTGATTACGCGCCCGCGCGATGTTGGCGATAACGCCACACCTTCGGGTAACTCCACTGCTGCCGAAGTTCTCCTGCGCCTGGCCGCGCTGACCGGCGAAGAGGCCTACCGCGAGCGCGCACTTCGGGTTATTGCCGGCCAGTCAGATATGCTGCGCCGCTTCCCGCTTGGCTTTGGGCGCATGCTCTGCGCCGTCGATCTGGCCGCAGCACGAGTCAAGGAGGTTGCCATTATCGGTGAACCAGGTTCTGCTGATAGCAACGCGCTGCGCGCTGCCCTGTTACAACCCTACCGCCCGCATATCGTGGTGGCACACGGCGCGCCCGGCAGCAGTAGTGCGCTCACACCGTTACTAGCAGGGCGCGGTCTACTCGACGGCAAAGCTGCAGCTTATGTGTGCGAACACTTCGCCTGTCGACTGCCGGTGAATACGGTCGAGAGTCTGGAAAAGGAACTGCATAGGTGATCGGTCGCAGTGTAGGACTCCACAATGTTAACCTACTCGTGGCACGGGATGCCGTACGCTGCGTCGCTACAATGTCCCTCCTGAATTCTGACTCCTCGTTATGCATATCCTCCACATTGTCCAAATCTACCACCCGGCTCCGAGCGGGGCGGCGCGCTACTTTATCGAGATCGGCGAGCGCCTTGTGCGCGACGGCCACCGTGTAACGGTACTGGCCGCCAATGCTTTCGACCTTGAGCATTTCTGGATGGAGGGCAAGCGCAGCATTGCCGAGCGCACCAGTGTGCATGCCGGTGTGCAGATCCGGCGCTTCCCGGTGCAGCGCCTGCCCGGCCCACCACTGCTCTACCCCGTGCTCCGCCGCGCCATGCTGGAAACTAGCCGCCTGCCGGGGACGCTGCCGCTTCTGCGCCGCATGGCCCTGCTCACGCCGCGCCTGCCGACATTATGGCGCTACCTGGAGACCGCGCCCGAACTGCGCGATGTCGATCTTGTGCATACTACCAATATTACGCTCGACTTTGCGATTGTGCCGACACAGGATTGGGCACGGCGACGCGCTATACCGCACATCGTCACCCCCTTTGTTCACCTGGGCGAGCCGCATAACCCGCAGATCGTGCAGTACTACACCATGCCGCATCAGATCGAGATCCTGAAGCAGAGCGCCGCTGTATTAACCATGACCGATCTTGAACGTGCCTATCTGCTGCACAAAGGCGTGGCCAATGAGCTGCTGCACACGGTAGGGGCCGGGGTGACGCCGGAGTCGACGCTGGGCGGCGATGCAACACGCTTTCGCCACGAGCAACGCATCACCGGGCCGATTGTGCTGACCATGGATACGGCCGCGTTCGATAAGGGAACGGTGCATGTGGTAGAAGCGCTGCGTCGCCTTTGGGCGCGCGGTGTGGAAGTCACCTGGGTGCAATGCGGCAGCCTGATGGATCATTTCGAGAAATTCTACGCCACGCTGAGCGACCAGGAGCAAGCGCGCACGCGACTGCTGGGTTTTGTGCCGCGCGCGACCCTGCACGACGCCCTGGCAGCGGCCACGGTCTATGCCATGCCCTCGCGCACCGACAGCTTCGGCATCGCCTATCTAGAGGCCTGGTGCTATGGCCTGCCAGTGATCGGGGCAAACGCAGGCGGCGTACCGGATGTGATCACGCACGGCGCGAACGGTCTGCTCGTACCTTTTGGCGATGTGGAAGCCTTGGCTGCTGCCATCATGCGCCTGCTGCAGGATGAGGCGCTACGCCAAGCGATGGGCGCGGTGGGCAAAGACACCGTACGGCACTCGATGACCTGGGACGTGCAGTATACGCGGGTGCGTCGCGTCATCGAAGGCGTGGTAGCACAGAGACACAACATACTCGTACGCTGAAGCGTCAGTCCGCCTGCGGCGGACGCCTGACGATGGTGAGCCCAAGCGCGCCCATACGCGGAAGCGACCTTCCGCCGCGCTGTACTCGTACTTACGGCACCAACACCACCACAATCGTAAGGTCATCGTGCTGGAAAGCACTTGTTGTGTGCGCCTGCACACTGTTCAGCAAATGCGCCACCACTGCACGCGCGCCCTGGGCTACCGGGGCATAACGCACACTTTCCTCGAAGCCCTCGAAACCGAAAAGCTCGCGCTCCAGATCCATCGCCTCGATAACGCCATCGCTAACAAGCACTAGCACGTCACCGCGCTCTAACGTTGTTCCTACACAGCCCGGCTCAGCCATTAAGGCGACGCCGAGTGGCAGGCCGAAGGCGTTCAGCCACTCGGTACAGCCGTTGCTACGGCGAATGAGTGGGGCTATCGAGCCGGCATTGGATGCGCTCACATGCCATCCCTCGCCCTGACGCTCACAGGTCAGATAACACAAGGCTACTGTCTGCTGCGATCGCGCGGTGAGCAGCTGCACCGCCGATTGCACCCGCTTCAACAACACGTTTGGCGCAGGATTATCGACAGCAGCGCTTGCCACAGCGAGGATGGTGCCGCTCGTGAGCAGTGCGGCGGGCAAACCCTTACCCGAGATATCGCCAAGCGCAACGCCAAAGCGCATCTGATTGTGCTCGATCTCGGTCGGATAGTAGCCATAGAAATCGCCACCTACGATCTCAGCAGGCAGCGAGAGCGCCGCCATATCGAGGTGCGGAATGAGCGGAGGGGCGAGCGGGAGCAAGGCCAGCTGCGCCTGACGCGCGATCTCGAGCTCGATGCTATGTTGCGCCGTCGAAGGGCGGTTCAGGCCAAGCGTCGCCAGCGGTGGCAGCGCGTTGAGGAAGCGCTGGTTGAGCATACGCCGCGCGTAGGCAGGCTCGATCTTGTACTGCACAGCGCGCACCAGCAAAGTCTCGATAATGTCGGGCAGCCACCACTCACAATTGTAGGCATCTTCGGCGGCGAGAATGCGCAGCGCCTGGGCCAGATCAGCGTCGGCATCGGCGTAGGCTTCGAGCATAATCGCGGCAGCGCTGCGGTAGAGCAAGGCGCTAGCGAAACGAAAGTTATAGCCGTGCTGCGCATAATAGCTACAGGCGGCGTCGGCGTGCTCAAAGGCGTACGTCGGCGCACCGGTGCGCAAGTCGATCAAGGCCAGCAGCAGTTGGGCATCAGCGGCGATAATCGGTGCATCGCGCTGCGCTGCAATGCTTGCCAGCGCCTGGCAGCCCCAACGGGCCTCGGCGAGCTGGCCTTCACGGACGAAGAGCAGCACCGGCGCGTAATCTTCCTCGCCCCAATACTCGGCCAGGCGGTACGCCTCGCGCGCCGCCGTCAGCTCACCGATGTCGCGCAGCAGATGGCCCTGTATCGCCACAACCCAACACCAGAGCCCACGATGCCCTTGTTTCTCTGCAAGCTGACGCGCAGTATCGAGCTGGGCGCTCGCCTCGACAAAGCTACCCTGCCGCCACGCCAGCGCGCCAAGGACATAACGCACCCACGCTTCAAGCCCATAGCCCGCGTCGTCCTGCACTTCTGCAAGCGCCTGCTGCGCAGCGGCGTTGGCGGCCCGTAAATCACCGCGGTCACGCGCGATTACTGCCGCTATCAGGCCGATCTCGCCGCGCACCGCGCGGGCCGCCGCCGTTGTGTCACCATCGAGCCGCACCCGTGCCGCGCTAATCGCAGCCTCCGCATCGTCGAAGTGCTCGATGCCACTCAGGCACAGCGCCATACCTGCAAGCAGTACCGCGTGGGTTAGCGGTGCTTGCGAGGCAGCGACAAGCGCCTCCTCGGCGATACGCAACCCTTCAGACGGCTCGCGCCGCAGTGCGCAAAGCGTCACCCATTCGGCAAGCGTGCTAAAGAGCCCGACCCCGTCGCCGCGTTGCTCGAAAGCCCGATGGGCAGCAGTGAGGGCTTTAACCGCCTCGGTAAAATCGCTGCGCAGGCGCACCAGGCAGTGCCCATAGTACAGCAGCACCATTGGAACAGCTTGCAGATCGTCTAGGGCGTAAGCGCCGAGCGAGTCAAAAAAGCCGCATCGTAGCGGCGTTCATCGAACAGCACCCGTGCGTGAGCCTCAAGCGCGGCAAGCCGCGGAGCCAAGGTTCCATTCATACGTTACCGACAGGATTCACGCGGTGGTTTGCTCCATAGGGCCATCGATGTCCTTGTGGCGCGTGGTACTGCGTTGCAGGCCCCTCGTTGCACGCGAGGTAACATGGCACAATACTATCCTGGCCCACGACCAACCCCTGCTGTTTATGGCACCAGCGGTTGGTCGTGGGCGCTCAAGTTAAGACGGCGATGGGTGCGTGTATAGTAGCGCACCTGGCGCGGCAAGTTCGAATCGAGCGGCGTCTCGCGCACAGCCTGTACGATCTGTTCAGTCGCCTGATCTACACAGCGCGTCACTGTAGCAGCGGGGGCACCATCAGCACGGAGACGACGCAGCTCTGGCTCCCAGGGCACACTGCACGCCCCGTGTGCGGTGATCCCGATTACATCGGGCAGCACCTTGCTGTGGCGCATCCAGTTTAAACCAAGGCAGAACGACGTCATCGGGCAGGGAATGCGCTCCATTGTCAACATCAGCAGCTCTGCCTCACGCGCCGCCGCCATCACAACCAGGGCGCGATCATCTGCGTGCAATTCTTTGACTGAGCGCAGCGGCAAATGAAGCAGTTGACTCAGCGCATTCGCCAGCGGACGCGTGAGCGTATCGGCGCACACCAACGCGGAGAATTGCCAGCGCGAGCTTTGATGTAGTGCTATCAGGCGCTGCAGCGTCGTGCCGATATCGGGGTACGTGAAATGATAATCTTGCACCTCACCGACTTTCAGGCCATCGTCCTGTGCTGAGCCGAGGTAAACCACACCATCCTGGGCGTAAACCTGATCTTTGACGCTGTTGAGATGGCGAAACTCGCGGTGGCGCTCGACCATGGTGATATTGTCGAGCAACGTGCCTTGCGCCAATGCAGTGTTGGCGACCATTAAGGCGCGGCCAAAGGACAGCATTGCTTCGTCGTAATTGCGCAAGCCGAGCTGGCTTCTGCCGATCAGGTTGTGGATCTCCCAGTCTTCAGGGTAGCTGCGCAGTGGATGCTGCAAGTGCGAGAGCGCCTGGCTGAAATCGCCACGCCAGAAATGGATGTAGCCCATCTCAAGATGCGTCGCCGAGTCTTCGGGCTCAAGGTTAAGGCAGCGTTGAAAGGCATCAAGCGCCTCTTCGTAACGATCAAGCTCGACGAGAATATAGCCTAAATTGAAATAAGCCAGGAAACTGCCTTCAAGGCTGGCAACCGTGCGGAACTCCTCGGCGGCTTTTGCAAGCAGGCCGCTGCGCTGGTAGTAGAAGCCTAACGCATTATGCGCCTCGCGCAGATGCGGGTAACAGGCGACCGCGTGACGATATGCGTCAACCGCCTCTTCGATCCGGTTTGCGCGTTCGAGAGCCAGTCCCCGTTGCAGGTGACGTAGACCCTCTTCACGTTTGGTCTCGTCCAGCATGGCCAGCCTCGCAATCGTGGGTTCTGCTTGTGGAGTTGCACAAGGTTAAAACCGTATATCTTACGCCCTGCGGTGGCAACCGTCAGTCGTAATACTGTTTAGCATTTCTTTGTGAAATATTACCTTGCATATTATAGCATACAGGCACCTGCGAGCGCCCCCGCGCATTTTATGGCGATGTTGCTTGCAATGCCTGTGCTTGCAGCTCCAGCAGCGTTTTTATGCCAAGCGTCGCCAGATCGAGCAGCGAAAGCAGCTGCGAGCGCTCGGTCGCGCTCCCTTCGGCGGTACCCTGAACCTCAACAAAATGGCCGACCGCCGTCTGCACAATATTGCAGTCCATGTCGGCATTGCTATCCTCCTGATAGTCGAGATCGAGCAGCAGCTCGCCACCGAGGCTGCCGACGCTCACGGCAGCGATCGGCGTGCGCAGCGGATCGTGCTGCAAGGTGCCCTCGGCGAGCATGTTGCGGATAGCAAGGGCAAGCGCCACATAGCCACCGGTGATAGCGGCCGTACGTGTGCCGCCGTCGGCCTGAAGCACATCGCAGTCGACGGTGATCATACGCTCGCCGAGCAGCTGCAGATCGACGGCGGCGCGCAAAGAGCGCCCGATGAGCCGCTGAATCTCCTGAGTACGCCCACCGGCCCCGTCGCGCTCGCGGCGGGTGCGCGTCAGCGTCGAGCGCGGCAACAGCGAATACTCGCCGCTAACCCAGCCGCTGCCCTGACCGCGTAGCCATCCCGGCACATACTCCTCAACGCTTGCTGCGCACAGCACCCGCGTATTGCCCATCACGATTAACGCTGAACCTTCGGCATAGGGTACGGCCCCGGCGCTGATCGACACACGGCGTAATTCATCGGCCTGTCGCCCATCGTGACGCGGCATAGCAGAACTCCTTCGGTAAATGTAAGCACGTACAAATCATAGCATCGTTGATGGCGCACCGTAGGGCCAGAGCATGCTGTGCCTCTAGCCGGTGCCATTTACACCATTCGTCGGCTGCGCCAGAGGTACCAGCTCGCGATCGTGCGATAAGGCCGCCAGCTCTCGCCGATCAGCCGCAATTCCACGCTTTTCGGCACGTGGTCGAGGCCAAAGGCCTGCTGCGCCGCCTGTTGCAGGCCCAGATCGTCGGCGGGCAACACATCGAGGCGGCCAAGCGCAAAGATCAGGTAGATCTCGCTTGTCCAGCGACCAATACCCTTAACCGCAGTGAGCTGCGCGACAATCGTGTCATCGTCGCACTGAGGAAAGGCTGCCAGATCGATCCGCCCATCGGCGACGTGTGCAGCTAAATCGAGCACGTAACGCGCCTTCTGATTGGAAAGGCCGACTGCACGCAGCTCCTCGGGTGTGCGCCGCAGCAGCTGTTCCGGTGTCACCTCGCCGACTAGCGCGGTAATGCGCGCCATAATCGCGTTCGCCGCTTTAACCGAGATCTGCTGCGAAACGATCGAGTCAACCAGCGTCACGAAACCCTGGCTCTCCGGCTCCAACGTACACGGCCCCACACGCGCGATGATCGCTGCCATCACCGGGTCGGCCGCTTCGAGATGGGCGATTGCAGGGGAATAGTCCATAATTGTTGAGAATTCAGGAGTCAGGAGTCAGGATTCAGAAGTTCTATATCAGTTCGCCTACGGCAACTACGGGCATGGCTCAAGACCGGGGCTAGGGCGACCAGGCCCGCTGATGGAAAGTAATTCATTCATCCGCTCTACGTCGGACGAGCCCGCTTGAGCGGGCTTCCGGCTCCCATAGCCCGGCGCGTCAGCGCGTGGGCGTGCATGTCGCGCGGATCTCTGGGTCAAAGATCATCAACGCCTTGGCGTGCAGCACTGCTCCGTCCTGGCCTGACGCTGTCTGCAATGGCCTCCTGAGTCCCGAATTCTGAATCCTAAATTCTGCGGTAGAAGAAGCCGCTTGCACGAACAATAGTACCAGATCTACAATTGATCTATGTACGTTATTGGAACCGCCGGCCATGTCGACCATGGTAAGTCGACACTGGTCAAAACTCTCACTGGTATCGACCCCGACCGTTGGGCCGAAGAGCAGCGTCGCGAGATGACGATCGATCTCGGCTTTGCCTGGCTGACGCTGCCGAGCGGGCGCAGCGTCAGTGTGATCGATGTGCCAGGTCACGAGCGTTTCATCAAGAATATGCTGGCCGGCGTGGGCGGGCTCGACGCTGCTATGCTGATTATAGCCGCCGACGAGTCGGTAATGCCGCAGACCGCAGAGCACCTGGCGATCCTCGATCTGCTCGGCATCAACAGAGGCCTGGTCGTATTGACGAAGGCCGATCTGGTGGATAGCGAATGGCTGGATCTGGTGCGCGAAGAGGTGCGCGAGCGCCTCAGTACCACCAGTTTTGCCACCGCACCGCTCGTGACCGTTTCCGCTCGCACCGGCAGTGGCCTTGATGGATTGCGCGTCGCGCTCGACCAACTCTTAGACACGATCCCGCCGCGTGGCACGGCAAACGGCGCGCCGCGCTTGCCGATCGACCGCGCCTTTACCATCGGCGGTTTCGGCACCGTAGTGACGGGCACACTCGCCGATGGGCCACTGAGCCTGGGCCAGGAGCTGCTGGTGCTGCCACAGGGCCTGAGCGGGCGTGTACGCGGCTTGCAAACGCATCAGACAAAGGTGGAGCACGTGCTGCCCGGCACACGGGTGGCGGTAAACCTGGCCGGTGTGCATCATCGCGAAGTTACGCGTGGCGATGTGTTGACAGTACCGGATGCGCATCGCCCGACCGCACTGCTGGATATCGATCTGCGTCTTGTCGCCGACGCAGCAGCGCTGGTGCAGAACACCGCGCTCGACCTTTTTGTGGGTGCGACCGAGGTCGCGTGCCGTA
>JAAUTF010000135.1 GCA_012031775.1 Candidatus Altimarinota bacterium
TCCGCTAGCGGACGCGGCTGCGCGCCCAGCGCCATTGGTCGCTGCCGATCTGGTGCGTGGGCTGCACTGGCCCGCAGCGATGCCGCGCAGCCTTGTGTATGCTGAACCCGATGGGCAGCCACTACGCCTCGATCTCTACCAGCCGCCGGTGTCTAGCGCGGCAGCGCCTGCCGTGATCGTCATCCACGGCGGTTCCTGGCAGAGCGGAGACAGCGCGCAGCTTGCGTCGCTCAACAGCTACCTGGCTGAACATGGCTATGTGGTTGCCGCGATCAACTATCGTTTTTCGCCGCAGCACGTCTGGCCCGCCGCGCGCGATGATGTGCTGGCTGCCATCGCCTATCTTAAGACCAACGCTGCTGAATTCGGCCTTGACCCGGAACGCCTTGTGCTGCTTGGGCGCTCGGCTGGTGGCCAGCTTGCCCTGGCGACCGCCTATGGCAGCGCCGACCCCGCGATCCGTGGCGTGGTCTCGTTCTATGCACCAACCGATCTGCTGTATGGTTACGAAAATCCCTCGAACCCGCTCGTGATCGACTCGCGCGGCACCCTTGAGGCCTATCTCGCTGGCACACCCGCCTCTGCCGAAGCCGCCTATATGGCGGCTTCGGCGGCACTCCTGGTGAACGAAAACACGCCGCCGACGCTGATCTTCCACGGCGACCGCGACGAGCTCGTGCGCGTGCGCCACGCTGAGATCTTGAGCGAGCGCTTGAGCGCGGCGGGCCGCTCGCACCTCTTTGTGCGCCTGCCTTGGGCCACCCACGGCTTCGACTTCAACTTCGGCGGCCCCGGTGGGCAGATCAGCACCTATGCGATCGAGCATTTTTTTGGCGGCGGTAGCTCGGTGAGGATTCAGGACTCAGGATTCAGAAGCCGAACAGCGGCGGCACTGAACTGCCACGTCACCCCGAGTGCAGCGACTCTTTGATGGAAGGTTTTGTACCTAAATCGCGTTTCTGCCCTCACCCCAACCCCGCTTTGCTTCCAGAGCAGGATAGGGGCTTCGGGCAGCACTGGGACGCGGTATCTCCCCCCTGCAAGAACCCCTCCTGCAAGAAACCCTCTCCCAGGGAAGGGTATGCAGCGCAAGACCATGCAGCACCATGTAGATGGATCACACATCACGGATCACACATCACGAATCTCCTGAATCCTGAATCCTGAATCCTGAATCCTGAATCCTGAATCCTGAATCCCGAATGCTCCCATGAACATCCTCCTTATCCACACCGGCGGCACGATCGGCATGTGTCGCCAGGACGACGGCAGTTATGCACCGGCCCCCGGTTATCTTGCCGCATTGATGGCGGCAATGCCTGAGCTGCGCGCTGCACAAATACCGCAATACACCATCCACGAGCACGCGCCGCTGCTCGACTCGGCGAATATGACACCATCGGATTGGAACGGTATCGCTGCGGTTATTGCCGCACACTACAACGACTACGACGGGTTTGTAGTGCTGCACGGCACCGATACTATGGCCTATACGGCCTCGGCCCTGGCTTTTATGCTGCGCAATCTGCGCAAACCGGTGTTGCTTACCGGCTCGCAGATCCCGTTGTGCGAACTGCGCTCGGACGGGCGCGACAACCTGATCACCGCCTTAATTGTTGCTGCGCGCTACCGTCTGCCCGAGGTCTGCCTGCTATTTGGCGACTGCCTGCTGCGTGGTTGTCGCGCAACCAAGCTGAGCGCCACTGGCTTCGACGCCTTTGAGTCGCCCAACTTTCCTGTGCTCGGCAGCTTTGGTATTCATATCGAGATCGCCGAGCGCCTGCTCCTCCCGATGCCCGCCGCCGATGCGCCGCTGGCGGTGCAAACGATCGATCCGGAGCTAGCCGTCGGCGCATTGCGGCTTTTCCCCGGCATCTCGGCGCGGTTGATAGCGCGTGTGTTGGAGCCGCTCTCCGGCCTTGTATTGGAGGCCTATGGCGCTGGCAATGCGCCCGCTAACGACGGCGCGCTGCTCGATGTGCTGGCAGCAGCGACGGCGCGCGGCGTGGTGATCGTCGTCTGCACGCAGTGCGTACGCGGTGGCGTGGATCTCAGCACCTACGCCACCGGTGCCGCCCTCGCACGGGCCGGTGCGATCAGCGGCTTCGATATGACGGCGGAGGCGGCACTGGCCAAGCTGCGCTACCTCTTCAGCGCTGGGTATAGTTCTGCTCAGGCGCGCCGCTTGATGCAGCAGGATTTACGCGGCGAATTGAGTGGTAGGCGTCAGGAGTAGCGCAGAGTGGGCAGAACCGAGAACCGTAGGCACGCCGCATACGCAACCAATTCTGCGGTTCCAAATGCCCGGCTTCGTGCCCTTTGTCCTCTGCGCGCTCTGCGGTTGAAACAACGTCACTTCCCCTACGGTTCAATTACCCTTGCTCGGCAAGCACACGCACCATTTCCTCGGCCACCGGCGTTGCCGAGGCCGGATTCTGGCCCGTCACCAGGCGCTCGCTTACCGCTGTGTGTGCCTGAAAGTTTGGCGCTTTGCTGATCGTCGCCCCGCGCTCAGCGAGCGTGCTTTCCAACAGAAAGGGTACGACCTCGGTTAATCCTACGGCCACCTCTTCTTCATTCGTAAAACACGCCACCGTTTTGCCTGCCACCAGGTAACGCCCATCGCTGAGTGTGATATTTACCAAGGCTGCCGGGCCGTGGCATACCGCTGCGACGACGCCCTGCGCCTCGTAGATCTGCTGTGCGATCTGGGCCAGCGGTACGTTATTGGGGAAATCCCACATTACGCCGTGGCCACCGGCATAAAAAATTGCTACATAGTCGGCGGGCGTTACTTCTGCAGGGCGCAGCGAGGCCCGCACTTTTGCCATCGCCGCCGCATCGTCCAAAAAAGCCTGCTGCATTCCATCACTATGGTCAATACCGTCCATGGGCGGTGCGCCGCCCTGCGGGCTAACGAAATCTACCGCGTAACCGGCCTGCGTGAAGACGTGGTACGGGTGGGCCACCTCCGGCAGATAAAAGCCTGTAGAACGCCCGTGTTGCCGAGTTGGCCATGGCTTGTCAGCACGATCAGGATCTTCGATTGCATACTTGTGTCTCCTTTTACCTCTGTCTTTACCGCTCACTATTGAAGGATACCTCTCTTCTTGTTATAATACCAATTATCTATATGAGCAGTAAGTATAAAAATTATTTATGGTAGACTACGACTGGTACCGTAGTTTTTTGGTGATCTACCGGGTGGGTACGGTAACGGGCGCTGCCGAGGAGCGAGGGCTGACACAGCCAGCGTTGACACAGCATCTAGCAGGGCTGGAGGCAGTCGTAGGCGAGCCGCTATTTACCCGCACGGCGCGACGCATGCTGCCGACGGAGCGTGGCAAGGCGCTCTATACGCAGGTGGTTGGTGCAATTGAGGTGCTGGATCGTGTTTCACTCGCTTTGCGGCGCAGCACTACTTCGTTGCCCGAGGTGCGGCTCGGCACACCGCGCGAGTACTTTAGCGCTTTAGCGCTGCGCCAGCTCACGCCGCTGCCGCTGCGGCTTTGGACGCAATTTGGCATCGCTCGGGTGCTGCTGGAAGCGCTGCGGGTGGGCGATCTCGATCTAGTGATCGCGACTGAGCGCCTTAATCTGCGCGAGATCGAGTATCGCACGCTGTTTAAAGAGGAATTTGTGCTCGTCGCGAGCCTAGCATTGGTGCCGCCGCTTGCACAGCCGGAAACAGCCGCGCAGCGGGCCTTGCTTGCGGAATGGGCACTGTCTCAGCCATGGGTGGCTTATGCGCGCGACCTGCCGATTATCCGGCGCTTCTGGCGTCAGTGCTTCGGCGCGCGACCAACCATCGAGCCGCATCTCATTATTCCCGACCTTGCTGTCCTGGCGCAGACGGTGTCGCTCGGCTATCTGAGTGTGCTTCCAGCGTATCTCTGCGCCGAGCAGGTGCTATCTGGCCACCTGAATTGCCTGTGGGCACCTGATCCACCGGTCACCAACGATCTCTGGCTGGCCTACCGCACCCGCGACCGCCAGCGCCCCGAGGTGCAACGCGCGGTCGATGCGCTGCTCCGTGCCCACTAGACAGAGCGCAGAGCATAGACCCGAGACCGTAAGGGCGTAGCATGCTACGCCCCACCGTGCTGCGCCGCACCCCACAGCAGGGAACCGAGACCCGTAGCGGTGCCGCATGCTATGCCCCACCGTGGTACGCGGTACCCGCAGCAGGGAACCACGCAACCAATTCTGCGGTTCCAAATGCCCGGCTTCGTGCCCTTTGTAGCAAAAAAACTTTGCGCCCTTGCGGTTCCGTTCAACGGAAAGGATCGTATCGTGGGGCGCGAGATCCACGAGTTGAGCGCTTGTCTCCCACAAATCGCGGGCTTTAGCCTCATCGTACGAATCAGCCGAAGACCGCTTTTGCCGATTGAGCTGAAAGTAGGCCCCAGAAACCCTGGCAAGCTCTGGGTCGAGAACTAATCGTGCCATTGCCGCGCCCGATGTCTGGGGATCTGAGAGGCGAACGCCAAGCAGGCGTACTAACGGCGATCGTATCAGATACGCGACGAACGGGTTCCAGTTACGGATCAGGCCGGTACCCGGAACTGGGCCGGGATCGAACGCATTTACTGTGATCGGTGTCTGTGTTGTCGATAACCCTGCTTGTCTCAGTCGTCTATCAAGCTCATAGGCACACAGGATGTTACATAGCTTCGATGTCGTATAGCGCTGCATTGCAGAAAGACGGTGTGCTCCATCTCGTTCGGGCCAGGCTAAGAGTTGTGCATGGGTATAGACAGGTGGCGTAAAACGCCCATCGAGGGTGGCCGGATCGTGTGTTCCGCTGCTTACAAAGACGATGCGCGCTGGTGGGGTAAGCGAGCTTAGCAGCAGGTTGACCAGCAGAAAATGTCCGAGATGATTTACCGCAAAGGTCGTTTCAAAGCCATCTGCGGTGTATGTCATCGCTCCTGCTGATTGCATCCCAGCGTTACATACCAGGGCGCGCAGCGGGGAAGTTTACGTTGCACAAATGTAGAAACGAAGGCGCGAATCGATGATAACGAAGTAAGATCTAAAGCTATGGCATCGATCGCTGACGAGCCTGTCTCACGCTTGAGTGTAGCGACCGCTTGCTCGGCTCGCGCCCGGTCGCGGCTCGCGATAATAATTTGCCACGCGCCTTGCATAGCGATCTCATGCGCACACACATAGCCAAGACCCGTGTTGCCACCGGTGATAATAACCGTTTGTCGCGCTCGTTCGTGCTAGTGGCGCATTCTCAGACTCTCCTCGGTGCTCAATCATTAGAAAAATGCGAGAGTACTCTCGTATTTATGTATGATAGAATACGAGAATGCTCTCGCTTTGTCAAGAGGATCACCCATGAGCCACCATCAACATACCCGCCGAAAACCGCGCCAGGATCGGGGGGAACAGCGGGTCACCGCGATCCTGAACGCAGCGGGCGTCCTTTTTGCTGAAATCGGCTATGAGGCCACAACTATGAGTGATATTGCTGAACGGGCACACACATCATTCGGATCGCTTTATCAGTTTTTTCCGAATAAGGAGGCAGTTGCTGAGGCAGTCGCGTCACGGTATCTCGATCAGTTTCGCGAGGTGTTGCACGCAGCCCAGAGCGAGGATTTGGCGCTGCTGCCGTTTGATGCCCTGGTAAATGCGTTGATCGATCCATTTATTGCATTTGTATCTGAGCGCCCCGGCTTTCAAGTCTTCCTTAAAGACGCAAAGCGACTCACGCAGCTGGCTGCTGCACAAGCGCTTTACCAGGAAGCACTTCAATGGGTTGATCAGCTGCTTATGACATATAAGCCCATGTTCCCTACGCTTGAGCGTCACGTCGCGGCGACGATTGTGGTGCAATGGCTCTCCAGGATTTCCCGGAGTAAAACGTTTGCGAGTCAGCATATATGGCTTCCTAATGCGGTAGGGCAACAACAAATTTGCATTAGAACCGTGTAAAATACCGGGAGATCCTGGAGAGCCGGTGCAATTAGTTGACACAGCGATCGATTTCGCCTCGTCTCAGGCAGAACCGCTCAGAACTACAATGATTAATGAGGTTAAACTCGTCTTGAACGCCTACCTGCGCGTGCGTCTCGCAGGAGTAAGCAGCTAGCAAGTAGCTTTGCGGTTCACAAAAATCGTGGTGCTGATTGCCGATTGCCGCACGAGACAGGGCAACGCGCTGCTTGCTTAATCTGTAGGCAATATCATCAAAACGAACTGATATTATTCCTGAATGCTGAATCCTGAATGCTGAATGCTGAATGCTGAATCCTATACCGGCAGCGAGGCGAAGATGTTCAGCCCGAGTTGCTGCGAGAGGAAACGCGCTACCAGCTGGCCTTTCACGCTGTTGCCTGCAGCGTCGAGCGGCGGCGCGAAACTGCCCATGCCGCCTTTGCCGGGGGCCACGGTGATGATCCCGCCGCCGACACCGCTCTTGCCCGGCAGCCCGATGTCGAAGAGCCAGTCGCCGGAGGTTTCGTAGAGGCCAGCGGTAGCCATCACGGCCAGCACACGGCGGCAGATATCGGCGTCGATCACGTGCTCTCTGGATACCGGGTTCACGCCGCCATCGGCCAGCGTTGCCGCCATCACCGCCAGATCGCGGGCGCTGATGTCGAGTGAGCATTGGCGCGTGTAGAGATCGACGCTTGTTGCCGCATCGCAGCCCAACTTTCCATAGCTCTCGATCAGGCGGGCGATGGCTTGGTTGCGCTGGTTGGTTTGCGACGCCGAAGCGTAAACCTCCTCGTTAAGCACCAGCGTACGCCCGGCAAAGCGCGACAGCCCGCCGTGGATATGTTCCCATTTGGCGTCGGCGCTCGATCCCGGCACCATACTGGTTGTGGCGATAGCGCCCGAGTTTACCATCGGGTTGGTCAGGCCGCTCCTGGTAAGTTCGACGGCCATTACCGAATTGAAAGGCAGCCCGGTGCTATTGACGCCAATCAGGCGGTGTGCTGCTTCGACGCCGAGCAGTTGACAGACCAGGGCGAAGACAAATGGCTTGGAGATGCTCATAATCGTGAAGGGGTGCTCGGCAGCGCCAGCCGCGTAGATCGCTCCATCTACGCCAACAACACAGATGCCAAAGAGTTCGCGCGCCACGCGGGCCAGCGCCGGGTAATACTGCGCATTCTCACCCGCATCGACGGCTTTAAAACGCTCATATGCTTCATCGACAAGCGCCTGTACGCGCTCTGGCGGCGGTAATGTTCCGGTCGAGATCAGCGGCGCTGCGCTGCCTGCGGTACGATCGTGCGCCATGTTCGTATGCTCCTTTTGTAGGTGACCTATCCTCCCAGCGGAATGGCAATGCCCACCATCAACGCGCCCACACCCATCAGCAGCAGGCCGAGCCGCCAGGGATTTGCTCCGGTATACTTGCCCCAGCGATAGCCGGCCCAAAATAATACGATAAACGAGACGAGGTTCGATGCGCGCAAAGCAAACAGATAATTGTCGCGAAGCACAAAGAGCGGTACCAGCGATGGAATAATCACCACAACCGCGATCAGCACGCTGCCGATCGCGCCGGCGAAATCAGCTTGTTTAAGACCAAGCGGTTGCGGCTTGCTCTCACGGAGTTGCTCGAGTGTCGCCCGATGCACTATACGGCGCTTGTCTTCGCTGGCGATCGGCTCAAGAATGTAGTCAAACTCCGCTGCGATAACCGCCAGCGCTGTCTCGTCGTCCTCAGCGTTTTGAACACGATCGAGCAGGCGCAGTCGCTCGCCGCGCTGGAGCACTTCAAGCAAAATGTACATCACTCCGTCGATCAGACCCCAGGCCAGAGCGGCACCAATCATCGCCACGCGCAGATCATCGATAGCTTGTGCGGTCAGCTGATCGCTGGTTTCGCCGCGCACTACGATAAATTGGTAGGCCAGGGTAAAGGTTAATACAATCAGCACGCTGTAGATCGTCTGCGCCAGATCGTCAATTGGGTCGAGCAGACGCCCAAGCAGGCTGCTTGATTTGGTCGCTAGCGTCCGGCGCTTGCTTCGCTTGCTTCTGATCGTCATACAAGAGATTTACCTCTTTACAGGTTGCCTGTGCAACAAGAATAGCGTATACTTACGCAGCATTACTTAGCCAGCAGTACGGGCACCCTTGTTCTGGGTCACCCTGTCGTGTCGTCGCGGTTACCCGTTGGGCCACGGTTGCGACTCCACCTAGATGCGACAGTGGCGATGACGGTGAAAAGACCCTCACCCGACGGCGGCGCACTGCCGGGATTTGTCTAGGGAGCAGCCATGGCGGGTACAGCTTCACTGCAGTTGCTGGTGCCGACGAAGATAATGGCACCGCAGGTTCAGCCCGGCTGGGTGCCCCGCACGCGCCTGATCGACCGCTTCGAGGCCCATCCTGATGCCGGTTTGCTGCTGCTGGTTGCTCCCGCTGGTTTCGGTAAAACCACGCTTGTCGCGCAGTGGCTCCACGCTCATCGCCTCGCTTCATCGCCGCCCGATCGTGGTGCAGCGCATGCGATACGCACACCCACAGTGCTGCCCGCTGCGTGGCTGACGCTCGACGAGCACGACCAGGATGGCTCACGCTTTCTTGCCTATGTCGTCGGCGCTATCGACCGCGTCGCCCCCGCTGCTTTACCGAACACTATGCCGCTCCTGGCTGCCCGCGAGAGACCGCCGCTCCATGTGATGATCCAAGCGCTTCTGGTGGATATGAGCGCCATGCCGAACGGCCTGACGCTCGTGCTTGATGATTACCATCTTGTCACCGCCGAAGCCATCCACCAGACGGTAGCCTATATTTTGCGCAATCTGCCGCCGCGCTGCCGCCTTGTGCTTCTTAGCCGCCTCGACCCACCCCTGCCGCTCGCACGGCTGCGCGCAGAGCATTTGCTGGTAGAGATGCGCGCCAGCGACCTGCGTTTTAATATGGCAGAGACGAGCGATCTGCTGGCGCAGATGCAATCTGAACCGCCGCCGACCGATCAGATTATGGCGCTGCACCAGCAGACTGAGGGCTGGGCGATTGCTCTTCAGTTGGCCGCCCTCGCTCACCTCAATGCGTCGGTTCGCGGATCTCCCCTCGATGGTGCCTCGCGTCAGATCGCCGAGTATCTGGCCGCTGAAGTGCTGGCGCAACAGAGTGCCGCCCTGCAACAGGCGATGCTCGTGCTGGCCGTGCCCGAGCGCTTCTGTCTCGACCTGTATGCGGAGCTGTTCGATGTGGTTGATGGCGCGAACGCAGAGCTCCAGTTCGATCTGCTGGTGCAGACGAATCTGCTGCTGTCGCTCGACGACGAAGGACGCTGGTTCCGTTTTCACCATCTTTTTCGCGATCTCCTGCAACGCCGTCTGCGCTTGAGCCTTGGCGAGGGCGAACTGCATTGTTTGCAACGTCGGGCTGCACGCTGGCTGGCCGACCGGGGTCTGCTCGAAGAGGCGGTGCGCCTGTTTCTCCAGGCTGGCGACGAAGATACGGCCGCCGAGGCGGTTGAGCGCGAAATTCTTAATAGCGGTGCTGGGTTCCGCAAGAGCCTGGCCAGCCATTATTTGCAGTTAATTCCACAGCGCGTCGTTGAACGGCGACCTGGCCTGAGTATTCTGGCAGCTCGTCTCGCTGCGCTGACCTTGAACATGCCAGTTATGACGGCGAGCATCGCCCGCGTGGCTGAATTGCTGAGCACGACGCCCGCGCAGAACGATACATCGTTGAGCGCTTTTGCGTTGGAGCTTCAGGCGCACCAGGGAGCAATGGCGCTGTGGCAGGGCCGGGCGTCGGAGGCTATCGAGTTGCTCGAGCGCGCGCTGGCATCGGGTTCCCTGATGATGCTTGGTGTTCAGGCATATCTGAACCTCGGCCAGAGCTATGCGCTCGCCGGGCGCTATCGCGAGGGCTTGCACCTCATCGGCGCTGATCCTGCGCGCCTTGCACGTACGCCTGTGCTCAGCACGCCGATGGTCCGCTATCTCTGCATGTGCGGTATGCACTTGCTCGTCGGTGAGAATGACGCTCTCGCGCGCGATGCCCAACGTGTAGCGCATTCGATGCAGATGGATAAATACAGCGATCTCTGGCTGACCTACGCAGAGGCTTTGCTCGGCCGCGCGCTACGAGCGCTCCGACTTGGCCCAGGCAGCAGCGCATTTTACGTCTGTTGTTGCGCGAAAATATCATGCCAACAGCCCCACCTACATGAATTGCGTGATCGGGCTTGCCTTGATCGCGCTCGCCCAGGATGATATAGCTACCGCAGCGGTCTACGAGCAGGAAGCGCGCGCGTTTGCCGCCGAGGCAAACAGTGTCTTTCTCTACCATCAATCGCTCGCCTGTGCGGTGCGTGTCGCCCGCGCACAGGGCCACAAGGCAAGTATGCTGCGCTATGCAGCCGAGATCAGGTCTGACATCGATCTTACAGCGAATATCTGGCTTGAGACGCCGCGTATATGTCGGGTACAGGCGCTAATACACGCTGCCGATGGCGTAAGTTTGCAGCAGGCCGAGCGCGATCTGGCGGTTATCACGCGTGAAGTGCAGCACTCGTCGAACCGCAGAATGCAGGTTGCTGCCCGCACGGCGCAGGCGCTGCTGTGCCAAGTTCAAGGTCGTTATGAGCAGGCGCTCGCCGAGCTTGAGCAAGCGCTTGTGCTTGCCGAGCCATGCGGCTTCGTTCGTACCTTCCTCGATTTTAGTCCGGCGCTGCAGCCGCTGTTGCGCGCACTGTTGGAACGTGGTGTCTGCGCTAGCTACGTCAAACACTTGCTCGCCGATTATCTCACCGATGCGCCACGTGCTGAACACTCTCCTGCCGTTCTGCCCACACGGCTGCCCGAAATGCTCACCCGCCGTGAAACCGAGATCCTCGCCCTGCTCGCCGAGCGCTGGTCGAACCAGGAGATCGCCGAGCATCTGACGGTGTCGCTCAATACCGTGCGCAAACATACCAGCACAATCTACGATAAACTGGGCGTTGGCAGCCGCCGCGAGGCTGTGAGCACCGCCCGTGCGCTTGGGCTGCTGCGTGGGTAAAGGCCGCAATATGGTGCGCCAGGGTGGTTCTCCATAGAACCACCCTGGCCTGCCTACTACGAGGCCATAATGCGCGCTCGTTCGGCGGCGAACTCCTCCTCAGTCAGCACTCCCTGATTGCGCAACTCGTTTAGCTGTGTCAGCAAGGTGATGCGATCAGCGCTGGGGGCTGCTGCGGGTGCCACCGCCGGTGCGGGCGCTGCGGCGGGCGCGTGCTGTGTAGCCACGGCCTGGG
>JAAUTF010000136.1 GCA_012031775.1 Candidatus Altimarinota bacterium
AACGCGCACGGCTACCGCGACCGCAACACCAACCAGCACGGACGCAGCTTGCTGTGACCCAACCGCGACGAGCAGCCCAACCGCGAACGAGCAGCCCAACCGCGACGAGCAGCCCGACGGCGACGAGCAGCCCGACGGCGACCACGACGAATACGCCTGTGCCGACCGCTACCACCTCGCCGCAAGCGCCGCAGCTCAGCTTTGCCGCCAGCGCATCGATCGTAGCCGAAGCTATTAGCAGCGCTGCTATCGAAGTGCGCCTCAGCGCGCCCTATCATCAGCCGGTCAGCGTTGTTTTCGCCACCGCTCCCGGCACTGCCCGCCCGCGCCTCGATTACCAGAGCACTGCGGGCACACTGACCTTTGCGCCCGGCACTACTAGCGCCTTCATTGCAGTGCCGATTATCGACGACACCCGCGACGAAGCGCCCGAGTCCTTCACCGTCGAGTTGAGCGCCGCGCAGAATGCCGCCCTGATCGGCAATCGCCATACCGTCAGCATCGACGATAACGATGCCGCGCGCGTGCGTATCCAGGATGTGAGCGTGAAAGAGGGCGACAGCGGCTGGCGCGACGCCGTCGTTAATATCACCTTCGATGTACCGCTCGGGCGCGCGATCGAGCTTGAATATCGTGCTGCTCGCGGCACTTGAAACAAGCGCAGCTCAGGATGCCGATTTTATTGCAGTTAGCGGCCGCCTCAGCTTGCCCGCTGGTTCTACTGGCACCAGTTTCGCTGTGCGGGTTGTCGGCGATATGATCGACGAGGCTGACCAAACAGTTCTGCTCACGCTGACGACTTCAACGCCCGCCGATGCACAGGTAATAAACAGCCCGGCGATCTTGACTATCCAAGATAACGATGAGGCTGGTCTAAACCTTTCACCCGATGCTGCGCCTCTAATCGAAGGTGAGACCGCGACCTACCAGGTCTCATTGAACTCCGAGCCGATAGCGCCGGTTATAATCACGCTCAGTGCTGATAGTCAGATAATGGTTGTGCCATCGACGCTTGTTTTCACACCTTCCACCTGGGCTGTCTCGCAGACAGTGCTGATCACGGCGCTAGACGATAATGTTGTTGAGCTCCCGGTCGTTAGCACCGTGGCTCACACACTTACTAGTGATGATCCCGTCTATAAGGCATGGCCTTCTGATACATTTCAAGTTTCAATTCGCGACAACGACGTAGCCGTTCTCTCCATCGACGATGTCATACTTCCCGAGGCGACAGCGGCAGCGACCTGATCTTCACCGTGACGCTCACGAAGCCGCATACGCTGCCGGTGACGGTCGATTATACGACGTATGATGATAGCGCGCTGGCGGGCAGCGATTACCAGCCTGTCTTCGGCACACTGACCTTTGCACCGCTGCAACAACGCAGACGATTACTGTGACCGTGATCGGTGATACGTTTTGGGAGAGCGATGAGACGTTTGAGCTACGTCTTAGCAACTCGTTCAACGCGCTTGTAAGCGATAGCGAAGGCCTCGCAACAATCCAGAACGACGATGCGCAGCCCGTAGTCGAGTTCGCCGCCGCGACGCAGGTGCTGAGCGAGAACATCGGCGCGGCTGCTTTCGACTTGATGTTGAGCGCGCCGAGTGCGCTGCCGATCACAGTGAGCCTGAGCCTGACAGGCACAACGACGGCAGCCGATCATACGCTTACCGCAGGCCAAATCGTCATTCCTGCGGGCAACAGCGGCGTAAACGTGCCCTTTAGCCTGATCGACGACATGCGCGACGAGGTCGATGAAACGCTCATACTAACGCTGAGCGCCGCGCAGAACGCCGCGCTTGGCGCAACGTCGGCACAGACGATCACCATCGTCGACGACGATGAATACACGCTGCGCTTCAGCCAGAGCCAGTATACAGTTGGCGAGGCCGCTGGTAGTGTAATAATCTCTGTGACGCTCGAAAGCGCGCTGCCGTACACGGTGACGGTCGATTATCTCGCAGATGTCAGTGCCGAAGGCACTGCGACGATTACCGATTTCACGCCGATTAGTGGCACGCTCCGCTTTGCACCCGGCGTCACAAGCGCAAGTTTCGCAGTGACGGTGATGGACGATCTGGTTGAGGAGAAGCCGCGCAATGATACCGTTGCGCTTCGGCTTAGCAGCGCCGATGGTGCCATCATCGCCGCGCCTAACCCGGTTGTGTTAACGATTGTCGATGACGACGCACCTATTCCTGGTGAAGACGAGGGCTTAAACTTCTACATGACCGGCGGCAAGAACCGTACGGAAGGCAATGATACCTGGTATGCGCGCAATGGTAGCTACGACTACTTCGAAATAGGTATACCTTGCGGATTGCCACGCAACGAGCCGGTGTACATCGACCTGTTCGAGCCAGCGATCAATGATAGTACACGCGACCGCATTATTGGGGACAAGGATACAACACGCTTCAGCCTCTACGCTGATCGCGGTGCGACGATCTTGATTACGCCGACGGTTTTTGCCTCAAACACCTATACCAACGCCTGGGTACGCTTCGCCACCATCGACGCAACCAGCTGTGGTGTCTATGAGTTACGTAGCGAGACGTTAGATGATGACTCAAACGGCTGGAGTCTGCGCGTGAGTCGCGACATGACGCTGATCCGGCAACTGCGCCACCTATAGAGTATCGGGATGATACGATTGCCATCGGGCTCACGCAGGTGACCGTGCAGCTACGAAATACTGATGCTGCAACTTGTACAACGCTCTACGAATATGTTGCGCCTGGAGAAAGTTCGGTCTCTTTCCATAATTACGATATGGACTGGGCGGCGTCGGGCTACGATGCTACTGCGCGGGTTCACTATTACCCACCAGGCGTTGTCTACGATCCGACCGGTTTGCCTACCGTCGGCAGCATCGCTGGCACTGTTGGCGCTAGCGGTTGGTGGAACAGCGGCAGCACGACGAGCCGTGGCACGGGCGATGTAGTTAATAATCCGACCTCCGGGTGGTGGCGCATCGTTACCTGTGCTGAGAGGAACAATCAGTACATTCAAGAGGGCCAGCAGGGTGTGCCGGCTTACCTCAGGCAGCCGCCGACGCCGGTGATCGCTGCTTCGCTCAACCCTGGTGCGCCCACGGCTGCTCCCGGCGATCTGCGCACTGTCACACTCGATCTGACCAATATCGCCAGCGGCCTCAGCGCCGGTGCCGCGCAAAACCTGGTGCTGACCGTCGAGTTGCCCGCTGGTCTGAGCTTTGAAGGTGCGCCCTGCGCCATGTGCAGTGTGAACGGCCAGCGTCTAACAATCGACTTCGGCGTACAAACGATCGCTGCCGCAACAACGAGCCAGTTCACTTTCCAGGTGCGCACTGTGGCGCTCGGCACCCAGCGCATCACCTCGTATGCGACGTACGCCGATCTCTACGGCAACCAGTATCAGCACAGCAGCGGCGTCGGTATTCTCCGCGTTCAGTAACAGCGCTTGCACAAGGCGGGGCGTGTTTTTGCGTAGCCAAAACACGCCCCGCCTTGTGCTCTTTAGCGGTACAATTTTAAACAAGGCCTTGGCTTGCTGAATCCCGAATCCTAAATCCTGAAGCCTAACTTCTCATCAAAGGAGATGCCATGTTCCCAGTGATCACGGTCGCGGGCGAGCCGTACGCGCGCGGTTACCAGTACGGCGCGGCGACTGCGCCGCTCATTCGGCATAGTATCGCCAGCTATGCGCGTCTCTTTGCCCACCGACGCGGCATGGATTGGGCGGCGAGTGGTGCCGCAGCGCTCGTGTACCGCCCACTACTGGCCGACCTCGCCCCGCAGCTGCTTGAGGAAATGCGCGGCATTGCCGATGGTGCCGGCCTGCGCTTCGACGAGATCCTTACGTTGAATGTGCGTACCGAGTTGATGGCCGGTATCGGCAGTGGTGCTCGTCATCCCAACGCTGTGGCCGCTCTGGAGCGCAATCGTGCCACTGGCGTGCCGCAACATGCCGACGAAACAGCCACCGCAGCGCCCGAAACGACCGTAGAACCGCCCTTCGTCGACGACGGCGAATGCACCACCGTCGCCGCGCTGCCCGGTGTTACCGGCGGCTCCACGCTGCTGGCGCAAACCTGGGATTGGAGCGGCGATCAACGCGCTGCCTGCGTGATGCTGCACGTAAGCGCCCTGGTCAACCGAGTTTGCTGACGATGACTGAGGCTGGCATGGTCGCTAAGATCGGTGTTAATAGCGCCGGTGTTGCGGTGTCGCTCAATTTGCTGCGCTCGCTCGCCGATGGCCAGAACGTCGGTATGCCTGTACACATTTTGCTGCGCCTGATGCTTGAAGCGCCAGGCTATACCGCCGCGTGTGAGCTGGTCACTCTCGCTCCCGCTGCCGGATCTTCCTGCATCACCGTGGCGGGCGCGCAGGGCGAGGTGGTCAGCTTCGAAGTAACGCCGGGGCAGTGTCGGCGAGATCAGCGCCGAAGATGGTGTGCTGGCCCATACGAATCATTGTATCGACGAGTTGACCCACGTCGCGAGAGCCCGCCCGACCCGCTCTCTACATCGGTCGAGCGTTATGCCCGCGCCCGTGCCCTGCTCGAAGCGCAGCGCGGCAACATTGGCGTCGTTACCCTGCAGGAGATCTTGCGCGACCGCGTTGGTGCGCCGCGTTGCATCAGCCGCCGCCCCGATATGCGCCTGCACCCTGTCGATCGCGGCGAAAGCGTCTGCGGCATTGTCATCGAGGTCGAGCGCGGGCTTATGCACGTCGCTCCCGGTGTTCCCAGCGATACGGCCTTTGAAGCAGTGCAACTATAAAAAGAGGTTGGGAAACAGGCTGCCTTAAAGATCCACGCTTTCTTTCTAACACTTGTACCTACCCGATCGTCTAGGGTTACAGGCTGATGCGCGTATGGCCAAAGCGCGTTATAATCCTAACGTTTAGTCGGCTAATTAAGTCGGAGGTGTGTAATGGCCGTCTCGGGTGCGCAGGAGCGCATTTCGTGTATTGTCCATAGTTGGGCGGGTGTAAGCTTACACCCGCACCGTTTCGGCGGCACCGAGTATCGTATTGGTACGCGCGAACTCGGCCATATCCATGGCGATCATATGCTCGATATTCCTTTCCCGACACGTGTGCGCAACGAGCTAGTTGCTGCCGGAGCAGCGCAGCCGCACCACTTGCTGCACGAAAGCGGCTGGGTGAGCTTTTACCTGCGCGAAGAACGCGATGTCGACGAGGCGATCGCGCTCTTACGGCGCTCGTTTGATCTGGCCCAGAAAAAATGGACTCCTTCCTGACGAGGCATTATGGTGAAACCTGTTATTCTCGCAGTAGACGACGACGCGGCGGTGTTGAATGCGGTGGTACGCGATCTGCGCCGGAAATATGCCGAGGAGTATCGTATCCTGCGCGCTGACTCGGGTGGCGCGGCGCTTGAAGCGCTCCAGGAGCTGAAGCAGCGCAACGAGCCAGTGGCGCTGTTTGTGATCGACCAGCGTATGCCGGGCATGAACGGCGTCGAGTTTTTGAGCGAAGCCACCAAACTTTTCCCCGAGGCGCGTCGCACCTTACTCACGGCGTATGCCGATACCGATGCTGCGATCCAGGCGATCAACACGGCTGCTGTCCATTACTATTTGTTGAAGCCGTGGGATCCGCCGGAAACAGCGCTCTACCCGGTGCTCGACGATCTGCTCAACGATTGGCAAGAGAGCTATCGCCCGCCTTTCGTCGGTATCCGCATCGTCGCTCATCGCTGGTCGCCCGAGGCGCACGCCTTAAAAGATTTTATGGCGCGTAACAATGTGCCCTATCAGTACTTGGATGTCGAACGTGACGCAGAGGCGCAGCAGCTGCAAGCCAGCCACGATAACCCTCCTCTTCCGCTCCTTGTGCTGACGGACGGCAGCGTCCTTAAACAACCGACGCCGAGCGCGCTAGCGGCGCAGATCGGCTTGCTGCGTACTGCAACCTCGCCGTTCTACGATCTGGCGATCGTTGGCGCGGGGCCAGCCGGGTTGGCGGCGGCGGTCTATGGCGCGTCCGAGGGTTACGCACCGTGCTGATCGAGCGCGAGGCACCAGGTGGACAGGCGGGCACTAGCTCGCGCATCGAGAATTATCTCGGCTTTCCCTCCGGCCTCAGCGGCGGCGATCTTGCGCGCCGCGCCGTGGTACAAGCGCGCCGTTTCGGTGTTGAGCTACTCGCCCCGCAAGAGGTGTGCAGTGTTCATGTCGAGGGGCCGTATCGCAAGCTGACCCTGGCTGATGGCAGCGAGATCACGTGTCATGCCATGATTGTCGCTGTTGGCTTGACATATCGACAGCTTGAGGTGCCCGGCGCAGCACCTTTGGGCGGCGCAGGTGTCTACTACGGTGCCTCGATCACCGAAGCGCTGAGCTGCGAAAATCAGACGGTGCTGACGGTCGGCGCGGGCAACTCGGCGGGGCAGGCGGCGCTCTATCTGGCGCGCTACGCGGCCAAAGTGATCATGCTGGTGCGCGGCAGTTCGCTTGCCGCCCGTATGTCGCACTACTTGGTCGAGCGCATCGAACAGACGCCAAATATCGAAGTCCGGTTAAATGCCGAAGTCGACGCAGTCCTTGGTGATGATCACGTCGAGGCGGTAGTGGTGCGCGCGCGCGATGGCGCAACCGAGACGGTGAGCGCTGCGGCGCTGTTCATTTTCACCGGGGCCGAACCCTGCGCTGGCTGGCTTGCCGGCGTGGTAAAGCTCGACGCCCATGGCTTTGTGCTGACTGGGCCACAGGTTACTGAAGGCGGCAAACGGCCAAAAACCTGGGACGTTGATCGTGAGCCGTTCTTACTGGAGAGCAGCGTCCCCGGCATCTTCGTCGTCGGCGATGTGCGCAGCGGCTCGGTGAAGCGCGTAGCCTCGGCGGTGGGCGAGGGCTCGATCGCGGTGCAGTTTGTCCATCAACATTTAGAGAGACTAAAATAATGATTACCACCCGGGAACTGGCACGCCTGGAGCTTCTCGCCGATACGACCGACGACGAGCTGCAATGGCTGGTTGCACACAGCCGCGAGCAATTGCTTGAGACCGGCGAGTATTATGTGCGGGAAGATGAACCGACGGCACCGTTCTATGTCGTGCTCGACGGCGAGTTGCAGATCCTGCGCACGCTCAGCGGCCAGCCTACTGTGATGGGCACCACGCCACGCGGCATCATCGGCGGTGAGCTTGCCTTGCTCAATGGAAACACGCTATCGAATATCACGGCGCGCGCGCTGATGCCGAGCCGCCTGATGACGCTTGATGTGGCTGCCTTCCGAGCCATGTTCGGCACCTGCCCTACTGTTGGCGCACGCATCTTGCAGATCGCCACACAGCGCTCATCGGGCTTCACCGCTTTCGTCAAACAGCAGGAGAAGATGGCAGCGCTCGGCAAACTCTCGGCGGGCTTAGCCCACGAGTTAAACAACCCGGCGTCAGCCGCGCGCCGCGCCACCGCAACCCTGCGCGAAGCGTTGCCACGCTTGCACGAGCGCACCGTGATGCTCTGTGTGGTTGGCCTCGATAGCGACGGCTTCGCGGCACTGATCGACTTCAAACACCGCGTTGCCGACCGCGCTCCGCACCTGCCGCCGCTCTCCACGATCGCGCGCGCGGACGCGAGGATACATTAACCGATTGGCTGAGCGACATCGGTGCTGCTGAAGCCTGGCAGATCGCGCCAATTCTTGTCTCTGCTGGGGTGAGTGTGGAAGAGCTCATCGACTTTAGCGGGCAGTTCCCGCCTACTGCCACGCCGATCATCGTTACTTGGCTGGGCGAAGCGCTGACTACCAACAGTCTGCTCGATGAGATCGAGCAGACGAGCACGCGTATCTCCGATCTGGTGCGCGCTGTTAAAGCGTATACCTACATGGATCAGGCACAAGTGCAAGATGTGGATATCAACCAGGGTCTGGAAACAACCTTGGCTGTTTTTAACCATAAGCTGAAGAATATGAACGTGCTGCGCGAGTATGCGCCGACGCTGCCGAAGATCCTGGCGCGCGGCGGCGAACTTAACCAGGTCTGGACGAACCTGATCGATAATGCGATCGATGCCACCAATGGCGAGGGGACACTACGGCTGCTCACCCGCTGCGAGCAAGACTTTGTGATGGCCGAGATCACCGATGACGGCGACGGCATCCCGCCCGATGTCTTGCCGCGTATCTTTGAACCCTTTTTCACCACAAAAGGTGTCGGCGTCGGCACGGGTCTGGGGCTCGACATCAGCTATCGGATTGTGCAGCAGCACGGTGGGTCGATCGAGGTACAATCGCAGCCCGGCCATACGCGATTTATCGTACGACTACCCTTGCAATCCACACAGCTGGCATAAATCTTGCATCCTCCTGGCTGTCAGCATTACCCGCCGCGATCGCGTGCGGCGCCAGCGAGCTATAGGAGGTTTGCGATGAGCACGACGCGCGATGATCGTGAGGAATTAGAATTGCTGCTCGACCAGCCTTTGGACGATGTGGAGCGCACAACGACGACTGTAACCGAGCGTGTGGCCGACCCGCTAGCGCCCGATGGCGAAGCAGTGCAAACTACGGTTGTTTCGCGCACCACGTCGCGTGCCGAGACAATGCGGCTGCGCGTTCAACGCGCTCGTCGTGTGATCTATTTTATTGTTCATGTGTTGGCGATCTTTCTGTTTATTCGTTTCATTTTGTTGATCGCCGGTGCTAACCCGGCCAGCGGCTTTGGCGCATTCATCTACGGTCTGACACAGTTTTCGCCTGGCCGTTCCGCGATCTCTTCGGCGCAGCACCCGATCCGCAGTATCAGCTGAACATCATCGATCCATCGTTGCTAGTGGCGATCGCGATCTACTATTTGTTCGCGTGGATTATCGCGCGCTCGATCGCCTTTGCTTACCGCCCCACCCGCGCTGAGCACGTGGTACGCGAGGTTGAGACCGAAATCGCCCGCTAACGGTGCGCTGTACGGGAGGACGTAGAGAAGGCCCGCGATGCATCTGCGTCGCGGGCCTTCTCTACGTTAAGTTCTACGCTCGTAGATGTGACGGCGGGATCTTGAGCTGATCGCGATATTTAGCGACTGTGCGCCGCGCGATTGGGTAGCCACGCTCGCTGAGCATCTCGGCTAGTTCCTGATCGCTGAGCGGGTTGAGCTCATTGGCGATCAGTTCACGCAGTACATCTTGCACATTACGTGCGGCCACGAAGAACTCGCTGATCGGCAGCAATGAGCCGTTCGGGAGCGTCGTGGTTTTATCGGCCGTCGCCCGGCTGATTGTCGACTCGTGCAAGCTTAGCTCAGTCGCAATCTCGGCGCGGGTCATGGGGTTTAAATGGCGCACACCGTGGAGAAGAAAGTCGCGCTGGCGCTCGACGATCGCCTCGCCGATACGCTTTAATGTCGATTCACGCTGGCGCAGGTTTGCTAGAAAGACGCGGGCGCGAGCGACGTACTCTTGCACATGCAAGCGCTCTTCTTCGCCAAGCTCGGTGGCATTGCGAGCTAGCTCCTGATAGAGAGGGTTAAGCCGCAGCATACGGCGGGGCGAATTGAGCACTTCGACGTTGAAGGCATCTTCGTCCTGGTGATACATAATCGCCATGTCAGGCGTGCGATAGCGCGTGCGATTGGCGGCTTTACCGTCGCTTAGGGCCGATTGAGCAGGGTACGGCCACAGATGCTGGGTGATGAATTCGCGCGCTTCGGCTACCGCTTCGGCGTTCACGCCAAGCGCTTTCGCGATCTGTTTATAGCGTCGTGCCCCTAGATCTTCAAAATGATCCAAAATAATCGCGCGCGCATAAGCGTTGCCGATGCCCTGGCCTTCTAACATGGTAAGCTGCGCAAGCATACATTCGCGGCTGTCGCGGGTGGCGATACCGGGCGGGCCAAGTTCACGCAGCCGGATGAGCACCGCTTGTACGCGCTCAACCGCGACGCCGAGCGAAACAGCGATATCCTCAAGCTCGTCGGCAAGAAAGCCCTGATCGTCCAGGCTGCCAACTAGTGCCAAAGCGAGAGTATGCTCGCTTGTCGGCAAACTGGCGTAAAGATCGGCCAGTAAACTCTCGCTCAAAGAGCGCGGGGCAGCGATAAAGAGGAGTGGGTCGGTCTCCTCGTCGCCGTTCTGCGCCGTTGTCGGCTCATAAGTCGACGATTGCGCCTCGCACCGGACACAGACACCATCGTACGTCGGCCCGCCACAGCGAAAACAGGGCGAGTCCTGAGCTTCTATCTCTTCGAGTGCCGGGTTCTCATTCAGCTCTTGTTCAACCGCCTGCTGCAATGCCAGGGTTGGCAAGGTAAGGAGGCGCGTAAGATTCAATAGGGCAGGTGTGACACGCATGCCCATCTGGGGAACCATCGACATTTCGAACATGCCAACTCCTTTAACTGTCTAGTTCAAAGCTTGCCACATCCACACCGAGGGCGCGCGCAGCTGCTTCGGAATTTCCGTTGTGATATTTCACCGCCAGCGCGATCAGGCGATGCCGTAGACGATGCTGCATCGTCTCTAACGACTCACCGCGGGCGAGCAGAGTACGCAGGCCTTCGTCAAGCGGATCGTTTGTCTGCGCGCCTTCCTCGCCGAAGAGGTATAGATGGCCGGGCTCGATCAATTGCGCCTGTGAAAGCACAATGGCGCGTTCGATCGTGTTTTCCAATTGTCGCACATTGCCAGGCCAGCGATAATTGGTGAGCGCGTCCATCGCCGCCTCGGTGATCTGCGGTGGTCGGCTGTTAGCACGTTTGCCAGCCCGGGTAAGGAAGAATTGCACCAGCAGCGGAATGTCATCGATGCGATCGCGCAGCGGCGGTAATTCGACATTGATGACGTTCAGACGGTAGTAGAGATCTTCACGGAATCGGCCGGCCTCGACCTCACTCTTCAGATCGCGGTTCGTGGCGGCGATGATGCGGACGTCCGCGCGGCGGTGCGGTCCTCACCGACGCGTTCGTAGCGCTTCTCCTGCAGCACGCGAAGCAGCTTGCTTTGCAGTTCCAGCGGCACCTCGGCGATCTCATCGAGGAACAGCGTGCCTCCATCGGCTGTCTCGAATCGGCCGGCGCGATCCTTGATTGCACCCGTGAATGCGCCTTTGGCGTGACCGAAGAACTCGCTTTCGTACAGTCTTTGGGGATCGACGGGCAGTTGACGCGCACCAGCGGCTTGTCGCATCGCGGGCTTCGTCGATGGATTTCGTGCGCGACAAGTTCCTTGCCGGTGCCGGTC
>JAAUTF010000137.1 GCA_012031775.1 Candidatus Altimarinota bacterium
AGGAAATGAAGACAATTCAGGCATATTACGACAAACTCGGCAGAGAACCGATGGATGTGGAGCTTGAGACCTTAGCCCAAACTTGGAGCGAACACTGCGTGCACAAGACGCTAAAGAGCAGTGTTGATATGGAATTTGACGGAAAAACCATCCACTTTGACAACCTGCTCAAAGAAACCGTGTTCGGTGCGACAACTCAGCTCAATAAAGACTGGTGCATATCAGTTTTCGCGGATAATTCGGGCGTAGTGGCATTCGACGATAAAGACGCGGTTTGTTTCAAGGTGGAAACGCATAACCACCCCTCCGCTCTGGATCCTTACGGCGGAGCATCAACGGGCATAGGCGGCGTTATCCGCGACCCCGATGGGCACCGGACTTGGCGCAAAGCCTGTAGCCAATACCGACGTATTTTGCTTCGGTATGCCTGATATAAAGCTTGAGCAAAGTACCCAAGGGCGTATTGCATCCCGCAGGGTGATGAAAGGCGTAGTGAGCGCGTACGCGATTACGGCAACCGTAATGGGAATACCGACGGTAAACGGCGCGGTTTATTTCGACAAACGCTATATGGCCAACCCGCTGGTATTTTGCGGCACGTTGGGATTGATACCAAACGATAAATGTTTCGGCGGCGCAAAGCCAGGGCAATACGTGATGGTTGTGGGCGGCAAGACCGGACGCGACGGCATACACGGCGCGACATTCTCAAGCGGCGCTATGACTCACGAACACGAAACCATATTCTCACACGCCGTGCAAATAGGCGACGCCATCACGGAAAAGAAGGCTCTGGATACGATATTGCAGGCCCGGGATGCCGGTTTGTATGAGGCCATTACCGACTGCGGCGCAGGCGGGCTCTCGTCGGCGGTGGGCGAGATGGGCGCTGAGACTGGTGTGCGAGTCGAACTTGATACAGTGGCTCTCAAGTACCCCGGACTGCAGCCCTGGGAGATTTGGCTTTCGGAGGCCCAGGAGCGGCTGGTGCTGGCTGTACCACAGGCGACGCTCGCCACGTTTCTGAACCTCTGCATGGCCGAAGATGTCGAGGCGCGCGCGATTGGCACGTTTACCGACGACAAACACCTGCGTGTTTTTCACCGGGGAGCTGAACTGGTCGACCTGACGATGGCCTTCTTGCACGATGGCAGACCGCAGCGCGTGTTGGAAGCGCTGTGGGAACCGCCGACAGATTACAGGTTACCGGGTGCAGGTTACATAGGACGCGGCGATGATGTGCCCGCCAATGACCCCTTTGTCACCCAATCGTATAGTCGCCTTGTCAAACTTCTGCTTGCGCAGCCGAATATTGCCAGCAAAGAGCGTATCGTGCGCAGCTACGACCACGAGGTGCGCGGCGGCACGGTGGTAAAACCACTCGTAGGTGTAGCCTGCGACGGCCCAGGCGATGCAGCGGTGCTGCAGCCATTGCGCGATCGGGTGAGCGGCGTGGCCTTGGGCTGCGGCATCAACCCGCGCTACGGCCAGATCGACCCTTATTGGATGGCGCTAGCTTGTGTCGACGAGGCACTGCGCAACGTCGTGGCAGTTGGCGGCGACCCCGATCGGACGGTGATCCTCGACAATTTCTGCTGGGGCGACCCGAAGAAACCCGACCGTATGGCGGGCCTGGTGCGCGCAGCAGCGGGCTGCTACGATGCCGCGCTGGCCTTTGGTACGCCATACATCAGCGGCAAAGACTCGCTGAATAACGAGTACAGCGACGCAAGCGGCGTGCGCGTGGCGATCCCGCCGACGTTGCTGATCTCGGCGTTGGCCCACGTTCACGATGTGCGCCAGAGCGTGAGTATGGACGCGAAACAGGCGGGCAATGTGGTGTATCTGCTCGGCGCGACGCGTGATGAACTGGCTGGCTCGCATCTGGCAGGAGTCAGGACTCAGGGTTCAGCACACAATGTGTCGCCACGACCAGATACTGACAGTGGTGCGCTCCTCGTCGCGCTCGACTCAGCACTGCCGCAGGTCGATCTGGTGGCGGCGCGGGCAACGTTTCGTGCGCTGCACACGGCGATACGCAGCGGCCTCGTGCGGGCCTGTCACGATATGAGCGAGGGCGGGCTTGCGGTGGCAGCAGCAGAAATGGCCTTTGCTGGCGGGTTGGGGCTGAGCATCGATCTTGCTGCTGTTGGTGTGGAAACAAGGGGTGATCCCGCACTGGTCAAGCTCTTCAGCGAGAGTCCGAGCCGCTTTCTGGTGGAAGTGCGACCCGAAGACAGCGTTGCCTTCGAGCAGACGCTGGCGGGCACGACGTTAGTGTGCATCGGTGTGGTGACGTCCGCACCGCGCTTGCTCATAGGCGATGCTGGCACGGTACTGATCGATGCGACTAACGACGACCTGAAGGCAGCCTGGCAGGGTGGGCTTGCGATGCTTGAGCTGTGACCTTCCCTTGGAACCGGCGCAGCCTGTTGTGCTGCTAGACACTTACGAACGATGGACAATGTAGAAAAAAACCGTTGGACGCCGAGGCTTTCGGGGCGCTTATCGAGGCGCGATTGGCGGACGAGGCAGAATTTACCGTTGTCGGGCGCACGGGCCTGGGGGTCGATCTCGATATCGACAGCGTGCCGATTCGCATCAATCTCGATAATTATTTTCGCGTCTATCGCCAGCACCCCGATCAACTCATCGCGGTGAGCAATGCGCTGGTGCAAGCAGTACGCGCGCACTACGAGGCGCGCCTGATCACAAGCTTTGAACAGGTGCAGGCGCGGGTCTTCCCCATGTTAAAGCCGATAGCGCTGCTGAACGAAGTGCAGGAGCGCAAGTTGCCGATGCTCGCCTATCGGCCATTTATCGCCGATCTCATCATCGCCTATGTGATCGACGAACCTGGCAGCGTGGCCTATATCAATGAAGACCACCTGGAGCGCTGGGGTATTGCCGACCACGAACTGCACGCGCGGGCGATGGTAAACCTGACGGAACGCACAGCCGAACAAAGCGATTATACATCGACCGGTGTCGGCCCGCAGCGCATCGTAGTGTACCACACGCAAGACGGCTTCGACGCAACCCGACTGCTGTTGCCGACGATGCTCGAGCAGTGGCGTGCCCAGTTTCCGGGCAATATGGTGATCGGTATTCCGAACCGCGATTTTCTGATCGCATTTAGCGACAGCGATCGTTCTGTGATCGCAAATGTGGCGGCGCAGATCCAGGCCGATGCGCTCCAGCGCGAGCACGGCCTGACCGACCAGTTGTTTACGCTGACCAACGGTGAAATTCGTGTTTATCAGTGGGAATGAGCATGCAGGTTGCGGCGTTTTTGCTTCTCGCACTGTGTTTCGGCGCTGCAGGCTATTTGCTCTGGCGTGATCGCACACCAGTCTATCTATTCGGGGTGTGCTCCGGCCTTGTCGGCGCGCTCGCTGTGCCCCTGTTGCAGGGGCTATATAGCTTCGACCTCACCGACGGTCTCACGGGCCTGCGCGCCATCTTTGGCCAGCCGCTACCCGCCGGGGTGCTGTTCGCCTCCGGCTGGCTCCATCCCTTGCCAGCGCTGCTGGTCTTTTTTCTTTACCAGACGCGCTGGTGGTTTCCGGGCTATCTGACTGGCGTGCTGACCTTTCTGGTTTTTCTGCTCTACCATCTGCTTGTCGAGGCGCTCGGCCTGCGCAGCAGCACATGGTTCTTTCGCGGGGCAGCCCTACCACTGAATATGCCGAGCGTGCTGTTGAGCGCGATGATGGCAGCGTTGGTGTCGCTGGCTTTGTTATATGTGATCTTGAATGTCTATCGCTACCCGTGGCCGAGTATGTTACTGGCGCTATTGCCAGCGACGCTGGTGTTGAGCCTGTTGATTTACGGGCTGCTAGGCGCACCGCTCTGGCTGCCACTGCTCCTTGCCGCCGAACGCTGGGCCTTGCTGATCGGGTTGCTGTGCTCGGTGGGGCTGATCATCTGGGCCATCCATATCGTCACCGTCGGCTTACGTGGTGTCGAGCCATTACACAGCAGATGATGCAGCTCACCCCCGATCTGCTGATCAGCGCCTATGCGCAGGGCATCTTCCCGATGGCCGACGAGTTCGGCGCTATCAATTTCTACGATCCGAACCCACGCGCGATCTTCCCGCTCGATAGTTTTTATGTGCCGCGGCGACTGGCGCGCACGGTACGCAGCGGGCGCTTTACGATCAGGGTGGACAGCGCCTTTCGCGCGGTAATGCTGGCCTGCGCTGAGCCAGGGCCAGGGCGCGCGAGCACCTGGATCTCGGACTCGATCGTTGCGGCCTATGAAGAACTGCACGAACAGGGGTTTGCGCATAGCGTGGAAGCCTGGCGCGAGGGCGTGCTGGTGGGCGGTCTCTACGGTGTTGCGCTGCGAGGGCTTTTCGCTGGCGAGAGCATGTTTAGCCGCGAGCGCGATGCGAGCAAGGTGGCGCTGGTACATCTGGTGGAGCGTCTCCGCGCAGGTGGCTACGTGCTGCTCGATACCCAATTTCTGGGCAGCGACCACTTCCGGCAGTTCGGCGTTGTCGAGATCCCACGTAGCGAATACAAACGCCGCCTTGCGGCGGCGCTTCGTGTGGATGCTAGTTTCTCATAGGGTTGTCTGTCGTGGCGGCTTCGTCTCACGACAGACAATATCACGCGTCACGCCAGGATGGTGTCCTTACCCTTTGCGGCGCTTGCGATCACGTCGGGCATCACGGCGACTCGTGGTAGCCATGGGGCGTGGCTCACTGGGCGGCACGCCAGGATTAACCGGTTGCGTCGTAAGCGCGCGCTGAGGTTGGCGCTGTCGCCCCTTACTGCTATTCGCCTTGTACTCAGCCATCTGCCCGGCATATGTCGTCCGAGCAAAGTTGTAAATGTAGAAGCCAGCCCCGATCTCGGCCAGCAACAAGGCATAAAACCAGAAACGCTGGTTGAGCACCGGCACATTCAGCAAACGCAGGATACCGAGCGTTACACCGACCAACCCGGCGATCAGCAGGACATAGCCGATACGGCGTGCGAACGCCGCACGTACCGGAATATTATCCTCGAAGAAAAAGGCACAGTACACACCAATGGCGGCAGCAACAGCCTGCAGGATGAAGAACGCCCAACCGTACCCGCCCAGATAAGGGGCGGGAGTGACGAAGTAGTCCATGAAACAAGGCCTCCGAACGGGACGTATGGCATATTCCGTTTGTGATCCCCGCGATTATACCAGCGCCGTTTCGGGCCGTCAAACCTTGTCGAGCTGCGCACTGCGCTAGTCGCGGCCAACGTCGTTATCCCAGGCGGGGCCGAGATACGCATAGAGCAGACGTGATGTGAGCGCTGTATGCCAATCGCCAGGATCGCTACTTGTATAGGAGCCGAGGACGCGTCGAGTAGGCGGCGCGCTCATCCTGATCTGCGGCGGTACCGACAGCCATACGCCCGTAGCACTGCTGTAGGCTCTGGTACTCGTTATCGATCAGCCACGCGCGCATATCGCTGAGGATGTTCTGCACACGCTGGGCACCGTCGTTCAGGAGCGCGCTCGCTAACTGCGAGACCCGTGCGCCGACCATCGTCGCCTTCAGCACATCGTTGGCAGTATGCACGCCGGTAGAAAGAGCGAAATCAAGCGGCAGACGGCCAGAGAGCAGCGCGATCCAGCGCAGCGGCAGGCGCATCTCGTAAGACTCGCTCAGGTGCAAATTCGCGATACTCTGCCCCGTCTCCACGTCGAAGTCGGGCTGGTAGAATCGGTTGAACAGCACCAGACCGTTCGCGCCGACTTCGGCCAACTGTAAGGCCAGGTTTGGCAGCGCAGTGACGAAGGGGCTAAGTTTCACAGCCAGCGGCACGCTGATACGCTCGCGCACCGCCGCCACGATCTCCACGTACGTCTGCTCGACAAGTGCGCCACGGAGGGCTAAATCGGTAGGCAAATAGTAGAGGTTGAGTTCGATCGCGTCTGCACCGGCACTTTGTAGATCGCGGGCGTACTCAACCCAGTAGCCGGGCGTGGTAACGTTCATACTGGCGATCACCGGGATGCTCAGATGCTCTTTGAGCTGCTGAAGCTGCGCAAGGTAGCGCGCTGAGCCCGGATTCTCGGGACCATCTTCGATCGTCTCCTGGAAAAGCGAATACATAACGACAGCGGCAATCCCGGCCTCTTCGAGGCGCTGAAGCGCCGGAAGCTTTTTCGATAGCGGAGATGCTGCTGCAACTAGCGGGTTGGGTAAGCTCAGGCCAAGATATGATGTCGAAAGATCGACCATGGCAGTGCTCCTTTCGTGGCTTTATCAAAACAATACCGCATCAACAGGCCGACAGAATTATCACCGCACAACCAGCAGTAATACTTTCTTCTCCTGATGTACACCACGCGCTGGATGACAAGCGCATCAATTTGAGTTATAACAATTCTGAGAGCGCAGCTTCTCCACACATTGTGTAAGATTGCCAGGTTTCTGGAAGGAAACGCTATGAGCATAGATACACGCGAATTTCGTCAGACGATGGGTATGTTTGCTACCGGGATAACTGTTGTTATCGCGCAGACGAGCGCCGAGACGCACGGCATGACCGCGAACTCGTTCACCTCGGTTTCGCTTGACCCGATGCTGATTCTGGTCTGCATTGATCGCCAGGCGCATATGGCGAGCGTTATTGTGGAAGCGCAGCGCTTTTCCATCAGTGTGCTCGGGGCTGAGCACGAATGGCTCTCGCGCCACTTTGCAGGCCGTGTGCGCGACGACTCGCAGGTAGTGTTTGGCGCGCTCGATGGCATTACGACGCTGCACGATGCGATCGCGGCCCTGGCCTGCACGATCGAACAAGTGCTCGACGGTGGTGATCATATTATCGTGCTTGCGCGGGTCGATGCGATCCAGCGCGACGATGGGACAGCCGAACCACTGCTCTACTATCGCGGCCGCTACCGCCAGATTGCACCGCCCGAAACGGTTGAACCCGCACAGCAGCCGACGTCGCAGGCGGCGTGAGTTGAGCATGAGGAACTGAGCACCGAGAACCGGGCGCGTGTATATCGGCGGCAGTCAGGCTGGATGCCGCCATAGCTTGGCGAACAGAACAGGGTCTTTTATGCTCATACGCATTCTCGGCATCGCGCTCTGTAGCCTGCTTGTCGGCTTTGTTATCGCCACGAGCGGAGTACTCTTTTTTCCGAGCCTGGCGATGGCGGCAGGCCCGTTTGTCTGCGATGGGGTGTTTGTCGCGCCGACTGATCTCGACAGCCGTTTTTGAGTTTAGCTGTGCGGGTGCGGCCGACAACGCTCGGGTTGCGCCGCTGCACGTGATCGCAACCGCTACCCTGGTCTATGCGACACTTTTCAGCCCGGTGGCCGGGCTCTTGCTTGTGCGGTGGCATCAGGAAACGGGGCGCAGGAACGCGGCTATCGCCAACGATCAGGCGCGCGCGGTGCAGGCGCGCGCCGACGTCTTGGCCTGGCCGAGCGGCCATGCGGTGCTACGGCGACTCACTCGCCAGGCCGAGGTGCATCTGGTGCTGTGGGTGTTGCCGCCAAATGCACGTCCCTACGAAGCCCGTGTGACATGGCTTGTCGACGATCAGCAGCTGTCGGCTATCCACCCTGGTACAAGCCTGATCGTTCGTGTGAACCTTGCCCACCCCGAGCGCGTATACCCGGCTGAGGAATGGGGGGCACTGATCTTTTAGGAGTCAGGAGTCAGCATTCAGGATTCAGAAGCTCGTTGCTTTGCAATGTCGCGGTGCTAGACCTTGACCAATTGTGTATTTTGATTCTTGACTCCTAAATGCTGGCCTGGAAACGGAGCAACACGGTGACCAATCAACCATTTGGCCTCTGGCCGAGCCCACTGAGCCCGCGTAGCCTAGCGGGGGATCTGCGGCTGAACGATGTGCAATGGGATAGCGACGGCAAGACGTTGGTTTGGCTTGAGGGGCGCTCGGATCGTGGAGTGTTGGTGGCGCTCGATATCGATAGCGGCGATGCCGCGCGCGATCTGACCAGCGATCTTGGGGTGCGCGCGAAGGTGGGCTATGGCGGCGGTGATTTCTGTGTGGCGCGGGGGCAGTCTTTTTGCCGATGCGGCTTCGGGCCGGATCTTTCGCCAGGAGCTGAGCGGTGGCACGGCGCGCCCGATCACACCGGCATTCGGCCACGCAGCTGCGCCCGCGCTCTCGCCCGACGGGCGCTGGCTGCTGTATATCCATAGCGACGGCAGTAACGACGTGATCGCGCTTGTTGATGCGCACGGCAAACAATGGCCGCAGCGGCTCATCGGCGGCCACGACTTTTATATGCAGCCGACCTGGCACCCCAACGGTCAGCAGATCGCTTTTGTAGCCTGGAATCACCCGCAGATGCCCTGGGACGGCAGCACGCTTTATCTGGCCGACCTCGATCTAAGCGGATCAGCACCCCAGGTGCGTGAGCAGCGCGTTATCGCGGGCGCTGCCGACGTTGCGGTCTTCCAGCCGACTTTCTCGCCCGACGGGCGCTACCTGGCCTTCGTCTCGGATACGAGTGGGTGGGGGCAACTGTATGTGTGGGAGCATTCAGGATTCAAGACTCAGGATTCAGCAAGTGCTGGGCAAGATAGTGATCTCGTAGAAGCCACAACTCGCGATCATACTACTATGCGCCAGCTGAGCGATGTTGCGGCGGAACACGGTGAGCCGGCGTGGGCACAGGGAATGCGCACGTTAGCTTGGAGCCACGATAGCCGGGCGGTCTATGTGCTGCGCAACGAGCGCGGCAGTGCGGGGCTCTATCGTCACCCGCTCGATGGTGCAGCACCGACCTGTGTAAGCATTAACGGCGATTACAGCTGGTTCGAGCAGCCGACCATCTCCCCACAAGACTCGACAATTGCGGTGATAGCAGCGGGGGGTACCCAACCACTACGGCTGTTGCTGGTACGCGGCGAGACAACACAGATTATCCGGCGCACGAACGCCGAGAGCGTGGCGCCAAGCACGCTCGGCCAGATGCAGGCGATCAGCTGGGAGGCACCAGGCGGTGTCGTTGTCCACGGCATTCTGACGCTGCCGCCGGGCCATATACCGGGCAATGGTGGCGCGCTACCGCCAGCGATCGTGCGCGTTCACGGCGGCCCTACCGGCCAGAGCGTGGTAAGTTATAGCGCCGTGACGCAGTTTTTTGTCACACGTGGTTATGTCGTGCTGGATGTAAACTATCGCGGTAGCAGCGGCTACGGGCGCGAATACATGCTGGCGCTACGCGGCAACTGGGGCCGTTTCGATGTCGAAGACTGCGTGAGCGCGGCGCGCTTCCTGGGCGCGCAGGGCTTGGCCGACGCACAGCGGATCGCGATTATGGGCGGCAGCGCAGGCGGCTATACCGTGCTCGAAGCGCTCTGTCGCGCGCCGGGAGTGTTCCGCGCTGGGCTCTGCCTTTACGGCGTTTCAAACATGTTTACGCTTGCCGCCGATACACATAAGTTTGAGGCGCACTACCTCGACTCGCTGCTCGGCCCGCTGCCCGAAGCGGCACACATCTATCGCGAGCGCTCGCCCGATCTTTCACGCCGAGTTGTTGCGCGATCCGATCGCGGTGTTTCAAGGTGCCGACGACCGGGTGGTACCACAAGCGCAGTCCGATACGATCGTCGCCTCGCTCAAAACGTGCGGCGTGCCACACGAGTATCACATCTATGCAGGTGAAGGTCACGGCTGGCGCAAGGCCGAGACGATCGAAGCATTTTATACGGCGGTCGATGCGTTTTTACGGCAGTACCTGATTTTTGCGTGAGGCATCGGTCGCTGATGCCGCAGCGGCATGCGGATGTCTCCGTGTGCTTGTTCGGCATGCGATGGCGGATCAACTGAGCGCTTTTGTCCCTCGTAAGCGCTCAGTTGATCCGCCAATTATCCAAGGTCGACAGCGCTAAGCGGTGTCAAGACGCGGTCTTCGATAGCGCCGACTAGCTCACCATATTGTGCGCTCGTGCTGCGTTTAAGGCTCTGCCACTCTTCATCGGCGCGAAAAGCTGCCCAGGCCTGTTCCATCGTGGTGCTATCCGGCCAGGCGATCAGGTAGATAAACTCTGTCCGCGCGTTCGTCTGGGCCTCCCACTGAGCAACAATGTGAAAGTCGTAGCGCGCCATAATCCGGGTAGCGTGGTCGCGGAAACGCTCGAAGAAAGCGGACTTATTGTGCTCGTAAATCTCGTAGACGCGCAGTTGATGGATCATACAGTTTCCTCCAAATGTAGTGAGGTTTCAGGTACAGGTGCGTTGCTCTCCTGGCGGCATTCCACGGCGCTGCTTCTGGGGCTGCGCGCCCCAGACCCGCGGTTAGGGCCAGCCCCCGAGACCCCCATAGGCATTAAGCGTCGTTGACAGCGGGGACACTCCGTGAGGTAGAGTATGGATACCACACCGCCCTGACCACACAGCAGTGTCTAATGACGACGATACCACACCTGGCCACGGTGTTGCAAACCATCTTGACCACCGAGGCAGACCGCGTGGGTCGCCAAACCGGCTTTGTGCAACGTGCCGATGCCACACTCACGGGCAGTATCTTCACGCAAATGCTCGTCTTTGGGCTCGGAGCCAATCCGACCGCCAGCCTGAGCGCCTTGACGCAGACCGCCGCCGCCTTGGGCGTGACTGTGACGCCGGAGGCGCTCCATCAGCGCTTTGACCGTGCGGCTGCCAGCTGTCTCGAACAGGTGCTCGCCGTGGCCGTGCGCCAGGTCGTGACCGCTGCGCCGGTGATGCTGCCGCTGCTGGCGCGCTTTCCGGCCGTCGTCGTCCAGGATAGCAGTAGTATCGTCTGGCCGGATGCGTTCGCGGACTTGTGGCGCGGCTGTGGCGGCGCACCGCACGCAGGCAATGCCGCCCTCAAGCTCCAACTGGCGCTCGATCTGTGTACCGGCCAGCTGTACGGCCCACAGATCCACGAGGGCCGCGAAGCGGATCGCAATGCCACCCTCGACCGTGCCCTGCCGCCGGGCGCGGTGCGCGTGGTCGACCTCGGGTTTTGGGATACCGGCGCGCTGGCCGACCTCCAAGCGCGGGGCATCGCGTGGTTCTCGCATGCACCAGCACAGATCGCGATCCAGACGCGAGATGAGCGCTGGTGGACGCTGCTGGATCTGCTCGCGGCGCATCCGTGTCCGAGCCTCGACTGCGCGTGCGCGTCGGTCGTGACGCGCAGGTC
>JAAUTF010000138.1 GCA_012031775.1 Candidatus Altimarinota bacterium
AGGTCTATTTCCCGCCGAACCTCATGGAAGCCCTCGCCCTGTACAGCCGGCGTCCCGACGCGGTCGTCTATTCCGGGGAACCTGGATACTGAGGGACCAGGCCTCCCGCGGCCTCGAGCTGCCGAAGGTCATCATCGCCCTCCATTCCATCGACGAGCTCTCCCGGATAACGAGAACCGAGAGCCGCTTCGATATCGGCGCCACGGTCCCCCTGAAGAAGATCGTGAAAACGGGCCGGAAAATTCTTCCCGGAATTCTGATCCGGACCCTGGATCAGATCGCGCCTCCCAGCGTCTTCAATCTCGCCACCCTGGGCGGGAACGTCTGCGTCCGGCACCGTGACGATCTCTACCGGCGTTCCGATCGCCGCTGTATATGAGTCGGCCATCGCGCGCAACGCGGTGAATTCACCGTTCGGGTCACCCTCAAGAGCGCGCGTCCAGAACACCAGGTTGTCGACCTTCGGGCCGCTCACTGCACAGTTTTCCGCCATGCCTGCCGGCACTATCGGCCCCGTCGCCGTCTCACCGCCTGTCTCAGGGGCGGCAGTCGGTGCGGTTGCGGTGTTGTTGTTACCACAGGCAGCCAGCACCAGCATCAGCACGCTGATAAGGCTAAAGGATTTGAGCTTGCGTTGCATTCTTCTTCGCTCCTCTGCGTAGGAATTTGTCACTATTCATTATCGCCGCCATGCGAACATCCCTGCTCTATCCGTTGCTCGACTACACCTCCTCTAAGTACTCCTGACAACGATACGGCGCGCAGGTGACCGCAGCGTAACGCCAGGCCCAAGACAAATACGCCGTTACCTGTGCTTGAGTACAGGCCTACGGCGTTATGCCAAGGCTCTCCTGGCGATAATCGTGCGCCTGACATCGCGCGGATAAAGCTTGAACTGCCGTTGCGCCCATCGTTCGATCACCGTCGATCTGCCAGCTCGCGCCGCTCACATCACCTATCGCTGCGGCCACAGAAAGCTGTAGTAGCGACGGCATATATCCGCTGTACCCAATGCTCGATGTGTCTGCTCGCTTTTACGAATGGTGTGAGGATTATATTACCTTGAATTAGCACTTCTGCGCAAGTTGTTTGTTTGCAAACGCAGTTAGCATTGAGCGTGCCAGGTGCAGTTTCATCATATAAAAGGCTCGCCCGTCATCAGCGATGCTGATGACGGCGAGCCCAGTACCTGCTCGAACTACGAGTTTACTGAAAGCGTGGGCTATTCCAGGGCACATCGGCCACACCAGCGCGGGAATTAGCGGCGCGCGCCAGCACAAAGAGCATATCCGAAAGGCGGTTCAGGTAGGTTTGCACCTGCAGGTTGATCGGCTCTTCACGCGCCAGGCTTACCACCCAGCGTTCGGCGCGGCGACAAATTGTACGCGCCACGTGGAGCTGTGCAGCCGCAAGATATCCACCAGGATGAATAAACTGTTTCAGCGGCTCTAGCTCGGTCTCAGTTGCATCGATCGTGCGCTCAAGAAAGCCGACTGCCTCGGCCCCAACGCGCGGAATGCTCGCTGCCTCCCCTGGTGTGGCCAGATCAGCTCCCACAACAAAAAGCTGATCCTGCACTTGCGACAGCACTGCATCCATCTCCGCGTCAAGCCCCATGGCGCGCGCAAGCCCGATCGCTGCATTGCATTCGTCGACCGTGCCATACGCATGAACCCGCAGCGCGTCTTTGGCCACCCGTAGCCCACCCCACAACCCTGTCTCGCCGCTATCACCAGTCTTAGTATATATTTTCATAGCTTTTCCAAATTGCTATTTGTTGGCGACATAGCCGACAAAAAACGGGACAACACAGTGCTTTCCCCATCTACATCAGCGCAAATTCATCACGGCGGCGCGCAGCTTCGAGCAAGAGTTCCTCAACCGGTGCCGCCATCTCGCTCTCAGTCGGTTGCTCTGCTAGTGGATCAACTCGAAATACACCATCGCGCCAGGTTACAAAGCGATAAATCGCCTCCGGCCCCTGAAACGCATCACAACTGCCACCAATAATCAGCCCTTCGCATAACAAAATGCACGCCTGACTTTTGTCACCGCGTGCCGTGATCACCACCGAACGCTGCTCCTGACAGAGCAACTGCAACAAACCTGCCGGCGTAACCAGCGCAAATGAACCGTAGAACGACATATCGTTTACCGTATCGCTGTCTTCACTTGTCCGATAACTGCATTCATCGCAGCCTTCAGCGTATCGAATACGCCAGCACCACGTGCTGCTGCTGCTTCGAACTGGGGTCGACCATCGACTGCAAGTTGCCGCTTTAACTCGCTCACCGACAAAACATGCGGCATATCGCGCTTATTGTACTGCACAATGATCGGAAAAGTGCTCAGATCGTGGCCTAGTTCAACCAGGTGCTGCTCCATCGTATACCACGATTCCTGATTATCGGCGAGCCGACCAGCCTGCGAGTCGACCACAAATACTACACCATCTGTCCCCTGCAGAATAAGCTTTCGACTTGCAGCATAGTACACCTGGCCCGGTACGGTGTAGAGCTTAAACTTCGGCTTGAGGTTATGAACTTTGCCCATCTCAAGCTGCAAGAAATCGAAGAGCAGCGTCCGCTCCTGTTGTGTCTTCAACGAGATCAAGCGGCCCCGCATATGTGGCGGGGTGCGCGCATGAATGTACTGTAGGTTTGTTGTCTTCCCGCTAAGTGCAGGGCCATAGTACACGATCTTCAAATTGAGTTCGCCAAGGCCCCAGTTAATAAACATACAATCACCAGATAGAATCGAGCTGTGCGGCGAAACTAGAGGCAAAATCATCGCTCAACGCCGGTGGCGGTGCCGACGGCGCAGCGCTCCCGATAACCGCTAAAATGCGGTCTCCGGTGCGTTTCAGTGCTAACCGCGACCAGCCAAGCGGTACGTCTTTGGCGGTGCCAAGCAGCAAGAGCAACCCCTCTCCCACCCGTGCGATCAAGATCGTCAGTTCGTCGTGTTCCTGCACGATCAAATTACACGCGCGTTTGCCACCGAGCATACGGCCAACTTCCAGCGTTGCCATCATATCGCCCGCTGCCAATGCCGCGATACTGCTCGTATCGAGGTCGTGTCGATTCTGCCAACTCACGATGTCTTGCCCGCTGAAATCAGCGATCATCGCAAGGTAGACATCTGCCTGTTGGCCGAGTTGTGCCAGTGCAGTGCGCAGATCGTTGAGCTGAGATGGTCCAAGTACTAATTGCGAGCGGGTCATGCTTCCGTCCTTACGATTGTTACTGCGCGCCGGGCACGACGCTATCGTTACGAGCAAGGAATGCTAAATGAGAAGGCCGACCCTGCACCCACGGTGGCGCTCGCCCAGATCCGGCCCCCGTGCTGCTCGACCACTGCTTTGGCGATCGTCAGGCCCAGCCCGCGCCCCGAGACGCCGAGCATATCGGTGCTTGGTGCTCGATAAAACGGGTCAAAAACCTGTGCTAGTTCTTCCGCCGTCAGCCCAGGCCCGTTGTCCTGTACCGCAACAACGATCGCATCACCTGTTTTATGTACCACAACTTTGACTTGGGCGCCAGCCGGGCTATATTTGATAGCATTGTCGATCAAGGCTGCGACCGCACGGCCGAGCCCTTCCTCCGAACCGGTGACACGTGGCAGCTGTGGCTGGATTTCGGTTGTAACCTGCTGGCCACGTCGGCCGAATTCGGCATATTGTGTGCCGACCGCCGCTTCGATCAGCAGGTCGAGCCGTAGCGGCGCTCGCTGCTCACCGGCTTGCAGTTTTATCTGCCCTAACGCCAGCAGGTCGTTGACGAGCATCGTCATCTCGCTGTTGAGCCGAACTACCTGGCCGATCAGACGCGATTGTTGTTCGTTCAAGTCACCGGCAGCTGGCACCTTGGTGATCAAATCGCGGATCTCGCGCAGCGGAACCCGAATGATATCGGAGAAATTACTGAGAAACTGCTCACTGCGCTCGTTCTCGACCGCAGCCGGAATGCGCTCCACCGCAGCGCTGACCGAGAGGGCTTGCTGTGTCTCATCCGGATGCAGAATAAAGGCCCATCCTTCCTGGCCAAGCGGCACGATCGAGACAGTTGCGTTCCGACCATTGGGCAATTCGATCCTCGCCGGAGCAGTCGTCTCACCGGTAAGCGCTTCGCTCAACAAGGGTGCAAGGCGCCAGGCACCGCTCTCAACAAGTGAGCTACCGCGCGCCTCTTTAGAGATACCGAGCAGGTGAGTGGCCCGATCGGATTGAAAGCATTTAGCCTACCGTGGCCGTCGACAATCACCAGCGCATCGTTGATATCGCTCAAGCAGAACCCCTAAGCTAGCGGTACTGCGCCGATTGGTACGCGGCATTTCAACGTGGAAAGCGGTCGTGGTGGTAACCCATTACCATTGACTATCTGCGCGGCTGGCCGCGCGGGCACATCGGCAGGCACGGGTGTAATCGGCTCACTCGCTAGCTCACGCGTCGCGGCAAGCGCCGGACGTGCAAGCCCGTAGGCATTTACTCCAGGTGCAGGTGCTAATCCCTTACGCACAGCAGCCACAAGAGCTGGCGGCTTTGGCTGAGGTGTTGCTGCCTGGGCTGGGAGCGGGCCGACATTTGCCATCAGCAAAGCTGCAAGACCGCTGAGCGTCGCACGTGTAGGAGTCGATAGCGGGCGCGCACTTGCGCTCAGCAAGACACCCCAGGTTCGGCCATCCCGCAACAGTGGAAAAACGGTGACGGTAAACCCTGCCGCCCATGCGGCGAGTTCGCGCCCATCGGCTGCGGTAAACGTGGCGATATGACCAGTATGTATAGCTTCGAGTAGCGCACCGGTTTCAAGAGCGATCCGACGTTGTTCGACTGCCGGTTCAGCTGCTAAAACAGCGAGTTGGCGCTGGTCGGCATCGCACTGGGTAAAAAGCAGCCGCTCAGGCAAGGCACTCTGAAAAAGACGATGAACCGCTGGTGCTGCTAAATACCGTGACGACTCTGGCGCAGACTGCAATGCCTGGGCTGCTTCAATCCAGCGAATCTCTGCGGGCAGTAACCCAGCGAGATCGAGCGCGCGCAGCGCAGGTTCGTTGAGCAATGCAGCGATCACGGAGCTAACAAAGGGGCGTTGTGCTTCTGCATTGGCGATGGCGTCGAGATGATAATGGCCATCACCAAACTGCGCAAGCACAAGCGCGGCTCTATCGACAGCATCTGGCTCGGTGAATAGACGAGCTCGTATGCCCGTGGGCTGCATCTCTGTGAGCAGCGCAAGCGCACCCTGAGGCCCAGCGATAATCAGAAAAGCATCTTCGTTTGGCCCATCGGCCAGCGTAAAAAGATTATCATATGTGCTGCGACCACCATTGATCAGGCGCACGAGGGAGCCGCCAACAAAACAGATCGACCGCGCATCCTCAGGGCGTTGCTGGAGCAACAACTCCCCAAGCCGATGGAGCTGAGCGTCGGTTACACGGCAGGGCGAATCGGCAACCGAAAGGCCGATCAAGCCGGGTAAATGAAATGCTGGGCTGGAAAAAGACCTAGCCATAACATGCTCACCTTCTGTACACAATTTCTAGAGCACACGTTGCGCAGCATGCAAAATAGCGGTGGCATCGCGGGCGGCGTAGTCTGGTAAGTAACGCATTATCGCATTGCCCAGCGCGTGGTAGCTCTGACGCAACGGCGTATCGGGCAAGCCCTGATCGGCCAGGAATTGCTGCATCCAACGTGTGTAGCAAGCAAGACCACTTGCATCAGACGTGGCAATGCCATCGTTGAGATAGGCCAGGTACCATCCTACTTCGAGTACAGCCTGTTCGGGCTGCGGTGCCAGGCCAATACTGACGAGCTGTTGTGCAACCTCGCCGACGATCTGTTCTTGCGCCTCAACTAATGCTAAGGAGGCTTCGCTGGTGTGACTCAGAAATGACGCGGCATGCTCAAGCGCGCGGCGCACATCGGCAGCAGGGCCGGGTGCAAGCAAATCATCAGCGGCCTCGGCGGTAAGCCAGAGCACATGCTGCACATGGACACTAGATAAACCGCTTGTCAGCAACTGGTCGCGCTTCCAACGCACATAACGACCGAGCAGGCTGTCATCGTGATGAGCGAGAGCATCAGTGAGGCAATCGACGAGAAACCAGGCATCGTTGCGCGCAACCGTCCGCGCATCGCTCCCGTAAGCGGCCTGCCAATGCCAGAAGGTATCGAAACTTACTGCGACAATACGCTCAGCTAACTCCTCGTGAACAGCGGTAACGGCGGCGGCGCTCCCGTGCTGATAAGACAGGGCATACATTGCCGCCTCGATATACTGATAGATCTCGGGATGGGTATGTGGCGGCATTACCTCATTGATCGCCAGCCATTTATAAGCGAACATCTCACGTAGATGACCGGTGGTGCAGCCGAAGCCAAGAACCTGGTTGCGACGCCACAGAATATGGTCGTCGAGCATCATTGGTGAGCGATAGCGAACTGCTTTTGCCACAACCGCAAGGTTCGCATCCATATCCAAGATAAGCCGTTCACGAATACCAGCGCCAAAACGTGCTTCCCAGAAAGGGTTTTGCAGCGCTAATTCCGTAACACGTTCGGCGAGTTGGCCACGACGGGCATCTAATTGTTTTGCGATCGAGAGATGTTCCATAACCGCCTCTTTACTTACGGAACTGTGTCGCTAGATCGCGAACAATCTGGCGAACATCACCTTCCAGGAGCTGGCCGTGAATGCGGGTGCGCAGATCGGGGCGTTCGTAGAACGCCATTCCGCCGAAGATTAATTGAGGACGTGGGGGTTCAATACGCTGAATAATCTGGCCGGCCTCTGTCAGGTTATGCGCTGCCTCGACCGTCGTCGCAGAGAGCCCAATAATTTGCGGGCGCAATTTACGAATAAGATCCTCGAGCGTCGAGTTCGGCACGTTCTGGCCAAGGTAGATAACACGAAAACCGCTCCAGCGCATAAAAAGCGATAGCATAATCGCGCCAAGCTCGTGCATTTCGTGTTGAGCGCAACCGATCACCGCGAGCGGCCCACCAGGATTATCGACATAGGCGTTCAACAGATTCAGCAGCTTGCCTTCGACAAACCGTGAGCAGAAGTGCTCAGCAGCAACAGAAACCTCACCGCGATGCCAACCCTCGCCGACGGCAATTTGCACCGGCATAAGCAGATCCGTACAAATAGCCTCGGTGGGATACATGCTGCACGCTTCACTCCAAATTTGCTCAGCGCTGCGCTGATCAAACGCAATTAGCGCTCCCATCATCCGCTTTTGAAGTGTTGACCAACTGCGATCGATCTGCGGTTCGACGGGAGTTTGCACGGCAGGAACAGCAGTGCGACTGGGCTGTGGAGCTGTCGGGCCACGCATCCAACTAGGCAGACCGAAACCAACCGCACCTGTTCCTAGCGCGCCATTTGGGGTTGGGGAAGCATCGTTTGTATTCGTGCCGCTGTTCGGCGCTAACTGCCCCTGGCTCGTCTCTGGAAGACCGCGCGAGGCTTTCGGCGATGCCAGAGGTACTTCATCGAGCGGGACAATACGCGGACCACCGAAACCATTGCTCGATGGCGGCTCGGGTGCGCGATCAGGAGGGGAGTACGGAGCGATATTAGTTGGTAGCTGGCTCGTGGTAGATCGAGCAGGTAGTGCAGTTCGATCGGCAAGCAAGCGCTCTAATAGGGCAGCAACACCGATGGCAGCTGCAGCAGCGGACGACTCTTCCGGCTCGACCTCACGAAGGCCGATGAGCAATACCCCCCAAACACGCTCATAGGCAACGAGCGGTATGGCTGCTGCTGCGTGCGCTTCGGGCAACAAGCGCTGTTCCTGGCTGTTTACGTCGAGCGTGACAAGTACAGGCTCGTTGAGGGTGATCGCCTGACCAAGTATGCCGCTTTGGGCGGACAAAGACGACGGCTGCGTGGGCTGCGACCAAACCACCGGCACAAGATCGTTATTGTCAAGCCGGTACAGCACATCGCCCGCAGTGTTGGCATGATGCCGCAGCGTTGCACACACCTGCGGTAACACGACCTCTAAGGGCTGCTTGTGCAGAGCAGCGAGATCCCTAAGGTCGGGCAAACCGGCTAAGCTCTGCAAAAGGCCAAGCCGCTCAGCCTCGCTATGAGTAGCAAGGTTATAAGCGACCTGGGCCCAGTGTGCTCGATTAGCAAGCGGAAAATGCCCGCTGATTTCCGGTGCAGGCCGGCGCTGGATCAGGCTTAGGAGCAAACTAGCCCGGCTGACGACGCGCTCATCGGCGGTAAGCACGCCCTCAAATAGGTAACGGCGCACCGTGCCGTTCGAGCGTTCTGCGACCGCTTGCGTCAGCAGTGCGCCCCAGAAAAAGGGGCTATTAATCACCAGAAACCATTCTTGGGCAAGCGGAGAGCCCGGAGTGAGCGCTACAAATTCGACGCCAGCGATATCTGGTGGTTCGACATCGGGTTCACCATAAACGGTGATACTGCGACAGTGAGGCGCAAGTTGCGCGATGCGACCCTGGTGAAGGCGAAAGAGCGAGAAACGCAGCGTGCCGATAGCTACGTCGGCCTCAAGACCTTGGTTCTGCATCACCAATTCGAGTTGGCGGCCGATGATGACGAGGGCATCGGCCGATTGGCGCAGACGCTGGTCGGCAGGAAACCCGCTGACCAACTTGTGAAGAGACGGACCGGCATTGCGCGCGAGCGCTGCGGCTTCAGCAGAAGGCGATGTCATACAAGTCGTCCTTGATACGTTCTTCGGATCGTGACGCAGGAGTCGTATGTTGTAGACAGGCGCACGGTACGAGGTAAAAAAGAAAGGCCCCTGTCCGGGTATCAAGTACTCAAAGTAACTGTCGAGATGTTTTAGGTCGTAATACCAGCGCTTCAATACAGGGCGACAAACACAGATGTGCCGTTATTGCGCGGCCTTTATCGTTATTTTGCACCATGATGGCGTAAGTATACGGATTTGCGTCTTTAAGAACAATAGGACTTTTGGTGTTTCATTTCGTAGTCCTTTAGGGGAGAATTTACCAAGCACTAGCGGGTATGGATGAGGTAGCGGAGCGGCTGTGATACACTGAAAGAGCACAGAGCACAGAGCGCAGGGCACAAGCGGGCTGGTGTGATGACCAAAAAGGGTAGCCATGCAGGAACCACGTCTGTCACTGCCGTCGATTGAGGTTGTTGAGGATGGATTGGGGGCAAGCGCGGCGCGGAAAACGCGTTTACTGAGCACGCCGTCGCCAGGCCCACACAACACTCTATGGTATTTCCCGCAGCTGACGGGTGGGCACACCCGGGTTGCCTTGAATGCGATGATCCTGGAGATCGCGCGTTATGCGCCGTCGCTGGCGCTGAAACAACAGCTTTATCGGCTGCTCGGCATGCAGATTGGGCACCATGTATCGGTTGGGCTCAAAGTGCAGTTCGATATCTTCTTCCCCCAGGATGTGGTTATCGGCGATGACACGATTATTGGCTATAACTCGGTGGTGTTATGCCATGAATTTATGCGCCTTGAGTGGCGACGCGGCCCGTGTGGATCGGGCGTGATGTGACGATAGGCGCAAATTGCACGATTTTGCCGGGCGTCGTTATCGGCGATGGTGCAACAATCTCGGCGATGAGCCTGGTAAACCGCGATGTACCGGCGGGAGCGTTGGCGGGCGGCGTGCCGCTGCGGCGACTGCGCGTATAATGCAAGGCTGGCTCTTCACAAACCGTGATCGGCAGAGGAGATAGTACGATGAGCTTGGTGCGTTGGGTTATGCGGCTGATTCTGGATACGCCGCTCTTGTTCTGGGCCGCTGTCGTCGCAAATGGGATGGGCGTGATACTTGGCGGTTGGCTCTGGTATGGCTGGCAGATCGCGGCAGCGCCCTTCTGGGCGTGGCTGTTCATCCCTGATTGCCCATTGGCGGCACTGCTCGGTACGATCGGCTTGTTCGCAGTGCGCGCCGGGCGGCGCTGGCCGTGGTTTTATGCGCTCAGCGCTTTTGCGTGCATTAAATATGGCATCTGGACGCTGGCGTTCTGGCTACGTTATTGGACGGAGGGTGGCCCGATTGATGCGGTCGGGCTGCTTATGTTTGTGACGCATATAGGCCTGATATGCATGGGGGTGCTGTTCATTCCATATATGGAAGGGCTAGCGATCTGGAAACGTGCGACCGTTATCGGCTGGTTTACACTGTCGATCTTTGTCGATTATGGTCTGAGCAACTACGCACTGAGCACGTTCGGCACGGCGTTTCACCCCGCGCTGCCGACCCTGGTACCGGCAAGCTTCGCGCTGATGGTTGCCATGGGCGTCACGATAGTGGCCAGCATCGCGCTGCTGCTGTTGCCGAAGCAGCTGGAAGTGCCACAACCCAGGGCTGGGCAGTCTGCGGTGGCGCAAACACAGGCTAGGGCAACTCAGCGGGTGCGACATTGATCACATTACGCTGTCTATTATTAGTGGTGGTACTCAGCGGATGCGCCAGCAGCGCATCGGTAGCGCCACAAAGCAACCCAATCGTAGTATCAAGCGGATACCAGGTTGAGCTTTTGTACGATGGCCTTCAGCTGCCGACGGCCCTGGCATACAGCCCCGAGGGTAAGCTCTACGTAGCGCAGTTGGCGGGCGGCGAAAATGCGGCGAACGGCCAGATTCTGCTCCTCGAAGCGGGCAAGAAGCTGGTTGTGCTTGAAGGGCTATTTAAGCCGACAGGACTGGCTTGGCGCGATGATCAGCTTTATATTGCCGCCGGCCCAGAGCTACTGCGCAGCCGACCACTCGATGATGAAAGTATGAGCCAACCGGAAACACTGGTGCAAGATCTAGCGCGTAACGGGCGATCGGCGGGCCACGTCACACTGCTTCCCGATGGAGCCTTGCTCTTTGAACAGTCGGGTTCGGTCTCAGAGGATGAGACAGGTCGGCTATTTGTGTTGCCGCCGGGTAGCGAGACAGCGCAAGAGATCGCGCGCGGGCTCAAAAACAGCTACGCTCACACGGTCGGCCCAGATGGCACCATCTATGTTAGCGATGTTGGCGAAGACCCGGTCGATGGGACAGCGCCGCCCGAGGAGATCAACGTCTTATTTCCCAACGCCGACTACGGCTGGCCCCAT
>JAAUTF010000002.1 GCA_012031775.1 Candidatus Altimarinota bacterium
GTTCTGATGCGCCGAAAGATCCAGCGCCCGAGATCCCCGATCGCCGATCCGAAGGCCATGCTCAATCGCTTGCGCAACGCTCGTGAGCAGCGCGAGCGCCGTCAGCCCGCTGCGCGTGAGCGCGCCGCCAAAACTCTCGATGAGCCCCGGTGTGCAGCGCTTCGCACCCGGAGACAAGATCCGCTGCCCTCCCTTCGGCGATGGCGTGGTGCGCGAGAGCCGTATCGAAAAGGGCCGCGAGATCCTTATCGTCGACTTTCCTATGGTCGAGGATATGCGTATCGATACTACAACGCGCCATGTGCGCTTGCTCGACGACAACGCCGAAATTGTCGACGATGAACTGCCGCTTTAGCTCACGATTGTACGCCGATCAGGTGGCTGCGCATTGGGTTCGCACAGCCGCCTTCCCGTTTGACACATCCGACGCTTTCTTCTACCATCTACCGTATGATTACAGACCAGGTGCCGAGTGCGCATACGCGTGTGCGCCCAACCTTCAATCTCAGCGCGGCGGGCCGCTGGCTCAGCGATGTCTTCCGCGATTGGCGGCTCGGCCTGATCGTTGGCCTCTGCTTTCTGCTGCTGCTGCTCGTGACACAGCTGCCGTTTAACTATCGCTTTCAGGTCGGCATCGATCAAGGGGCCGTCACGGATAAGCCCTTTCTGCGTGGTTTCAACGGCGGTGAGCTGATCACCTGGGACGAAAGCTGGCGTTGGTCGCGCGGCGAGGCGGCGGTCGTTGTGCCCGGCATTGGCCAGCGCGCCGTACTTGTCGGCTTTGATGTTGTCTCGCATCGTGCGCAGTGGCAAGCAGATATTCCGCCGCCGGTGCTGACGGTGGATGTTGGTGCGGGCACCCCGGTCGATGTTGTCTTGCGCCCGCAGGCGGCGCGTTATACGTTCTATGTGCCGTCAGAAGCGATGCGCAACGGCAGCTTGAACATCGGTTTACGTACCGAGGGCTGGCAGAACCCTAACGACGCACGCAGCGAACTTGGCGTTGCTATCGGCAACTGGCTCACCGTTAGCAGTATCGCGGTACCAAACTTGGTGCGTCCCGACTGGGGGCTGGCGCTGAGCTGGCCGTTAGGCCTCGGCTTGCTTTGGGTTGCGGTGCGTACGCTGCGCTTCCCGCCGCGCCAGGCGCTGCTCCTACTCGTGCCCTTGGCCCTGCTTGTGCCGCTGCTGGCCGCTTTCGAGGCCCCGCGCCTCGCCGCCGGTGAGCGCTGGGTGATCGCAAACGGCCTGCTCGCTATCGTCGGCGCAGGGCTTTGCAATTGGCTGGTGCCGCCCTTGCTCAAATACCTCGGCCTTGCCGTGCCGACGGCTATTGTGCGTTGGCTGCTGCTGCTGATGGTGCTCAGCTTCGCCGTTAAGTTCGGTGGCCAGCTTTACCCGGCAGCTATGCCGGGCGACCTGCAGTTGCATGTTAATCGTTATACTCGCACCATGTTTGGCGAGGTATACATCCCCGCCCAGCATCGCGGCCTGCCTTTCCCGTTCCCCAACGCGCCCTATATAGTCATCGCCCCGTTTACACTGTTTGTCGGCCCACACCTGGCCTTCGAACTGATGGCCGGCTTCTGCGAGGCGACCATTGTATTGATCTTTTTTATCACACTCGTTCGCCTCACCGGCAGCGCGCAGCTCGGCCTTTTCGCCGCCTTTTCGGCAGCGCTCACGGCGGCGGGCTTTATGAATGCCTGGTTCTCGTTCCAAACCCAGGTGATGGCACAGTGGTTCACCGCCCTGCTACTGATGCTTGTCGTCACGCGCTGGCCCGATTACGAGGACTGGGGCGTGTGGGCGGGCATAACCTTGCTGTTTACGCTCGCCTTTCAATCTCATATCGGTGCCTTTCTCAACAACGGCATGCTCGGCGTGCTGCTCATACCGCTGCTCTGGCTCCGGGCGCACACACATGCCGAGCGCCGTGGCACGCTGCGCCTTGCGCTGGCCGGGCTGACGGCGGCGCTTTTCCTGTTGATCTTCTATTACAGCGGCTTTGCCGAGATGATCATCACCCAGCTCACCGGCATTGCGACGGTGGGTATGGTCGGGGGTGACGCAGCGCGAGCCGCTCGACCGTGCCGATTGGCTGGCTGCGCTGTGGGTGCCGGGCGTGATCGGCCACTACGGCCTCTTCCCGCTTATTCTTTCGTTTGCGGTGCTTGCGGTATGGATGGTGAGCGGACGAATGCGGCACTCGATTGTGCCGCCGCTTGTCTGGTTAACGTTTGTGGTCGCTGCGACGCAGGCGATCCTCCCGCTGATCACGTTGTCGTCTATTACTACGCGCTGGCTGACCTTTGCGGGTTGGTCGATCATTGTTGCCAGTAGCTTCGGCTTTCGCTGGCTGTGGCGGCGCGGATGGGCAGGCAAAGTTGCGGTTGTGGCGATGTACGGCTTTATCGCCTGGCTCTCGATCATTGTCTGGATCAACGGCATGGCGCTGAACAAACCGCCGATCGAACCGTTTTAACGATGTCAGGTAGCGGCACGCTGCGCCGCTACCTGGCACCTTGTGTGCATAGCGCGCATGCCCTAATGGCGATCGAACCAGACGAATTGGTACGCCGTGAGCACCAGCGGCTCAGCGGCAGTGTATGTCATACCGCCGGCCATGTCGGCGAACGGTAGCCCGCACCGGCGACGCGTAGCGTATTCGGCTCGATTTTTTGCGGGCGTTCGCTAAAATTGGCAAGCACCACCAGTTGGCGCCCATTGGCGCGGCGCACATAGCCCAGCACCTGGGCGTTCCCCGTCTCCACCACTTCGAGATCGCCCCCAGCTAGCGCTGTAAGCGCCTTGCGCAGGCTTGTCAGCCGCAGCAGTTCGCTGTAAATGTAACCGCCAGGCCGACTCATATCGCGCCACGCCGGGTTCTCCCAATTGCTCGCCACACGATGTACCCACCGGCTATCGTCGGCCTTGGCTGGATCATCGACATAACGGTAGTCGTTGAGCGTCGCAACTTCGTCGCCGATATAGATCAACGGCATACCGCCTGCGCTCATCACCACACTGTAGAGCAGCAGAATACGCTTGAGCGCCAGGTCGATCAAGCCGTCGTCGCCCGCCTCAAGCGCCTGTTCGAGGCCTGCGAGCGAGGCCAGTGTGCCGGAGACACGCGCATCGCCGGTGTCGGGGTTGAATTGAAAGGGCAACCCACGTGCAAACGATCCGGGAAAGAAGCCCGTGTAAAAGCTATTCAAAAAGCGCCGGTGTCCATACGGGTCGATGCCGACGCGTCGCGCATCTTCATCGTCAAATGTCCAGCCGATGTCGTCGTGAACACGAATATAGTTCAGCCAGGCGCAACCGGGTGGTAGCTGGTAGCGATTGCGCAAGGAACTGCTGAGCAAGCGCACCTGACGTGTCGCCAGGGCCTCCCAGAGCAGCGCCATCAGCAGCGGGTTGTACGAGATCTGGCACTCGTCGACGCTCACATATTTGATCACTTCGTCAGGATGTACGATCGCTTCGGAGAGGAAAAGCAGGCTTGGTGCCGCAATGCGCGCCAGGGCGTTAAAGGCCTGGATGAGCAGGTGTGCTTCGGGCTGATTCTCACAATCGGTGCCGAGCCGCTTCCAGATGAAAGCCACTGCGTCGAGCCGCAGGATCTCGACGCCCTGGTTGGCCAGAAAGAGCATCTCGCCCGCCATCGCGCGGAAGACCTCAGGATTGCTGTAATTTAAATCCCACTGAAAGCTGTTAAACGTCGTCCACACCCAGCGTCGCATGCCCTCATCCCAGGTGAAGCTGCCGCGTCGTACCGTAGGAAAGATCTCGCGTAGCGTGCGGTCGTACTGGTCGGGTATAGTGCGGTCGGGGAAGAGATAATAGTAGCGCTGATACGCCGGTTCGCCGGCACGCGCGCGCAGCGCCCACTCATGCTCGTCTGAGGTATGATTGAAGACGAAATCGACTGTCAGGCTGATGCCCTCGCTGCGCAATAAGGTACATAATGCGGCGAGTTGCTCCATGGTGCCGAGCCGGGTTGACGACGCGGTAGCTGCTGACGGCATAGCCGCCGTCGCTGTTGCCCTCTGGTGCGGCAAAAAGTGGCATCAAATGTAACACTGTCACGCCGAGGCGCTTAAAATAGTCGATGCGCTCGCGTAGGCCGCTCAGATCCTTGCTGAAGAGATCGACATAGAGTACTGCGGCGACCATGTGCTGCGATTGAAACCACGCTGGCTGGGCCTCGCGCTGGGCGTCTAACGCTTTCAAGGCGGTGGGTCGTGCGGCCCAGCTATCGAAGGCAGCGAGCAGAACGTGCTCTAGATGGTAGAAAAAATCGTAGTGCAAGCCGTACAACCGCAGCAGCAAGGTGAACAGGCGCGGCCATTCACGACGCAGTCGCTGTTCGAAGATCGGCCAGTGCTCTGTGTGCGCCGACGCCTCGGCGTGCGCGCGGAGACGTGGCAGCAGACGCTCCAGCGAGATCGCTGCCTCTACTCGTAGTTGCTCTTCCTCCATGCAATGTGCATCCTCATTGTCTCAAGGCAGTCGGCCTAAGAGTGCTGTATTATAGCAGACGCAATGGATGCTCTGTGATAGCCTCTTTTAGCGATAAGGTCGCCAAAAGAGGCCATGGTTCGCCTTATTGTTGCGTTTGATCAGGAGGCAAGCAGCAGCGCAAGTTGGTGATAAAGTTCGGTGAGCGGATGCTCGGGGAAGCGCAGCGCGAAGAGGGCGCTGCTGGCGAGGATCATCAGTTCGTCGGAGTGGGGGATGACACCGGCCACAGGGCACTGGTAGATCTGCTGGACGCGCAATCGCAGATCGGCGGTATCGACATTCAGCGGCACCTTGTTAACCAGCAGCAGCAGGCGCGGTACATCGAGTTTCTTGGCGATGTCTACCGTGACACTGGTGCCCTGGTAATCTTGCTGGTCGGGCCGCATAATCACAAGTAAAGTATCGGAGATCGCGATCGAGAGCAGCGTCTCCTCGTTGAGACCGGGATGGGTATCGATCAGCAGCAGATCGAGGCTAAGCTCTTCGATCAGCCGGTGGACGCCATCGCTAAGCAGGCCCGGGTCGTACCCTTCGCGCAACACGCGAGTGATCTCGCCAGCCTTGCTGCTCGATGGGATCAAGAAGACCTCGCCGCTCACCTCGCGCCCGAGGTTGCCCGTCACCTGGTAGGCCGCCTCTTCGATCGTGCATTCGCCCCAGAGGTAGTCGTTAAGTGTGCGGACAGTATCTTCTTCAGCCAGGCCGAAGAGCACATGAATGCCGGGCGATTGAATATCGGTGTCGATCACGCCGACGCGGTAACCCTGGGCCGCAAACAGGCCAGCGAGATTTGCCGTCGTGTTCGATTTACCAGTCCCACCACGAAATGAATGGATCGAAATTATCTGTGCCATAGCTTTTCCAACCTGTTCAAGCATTCCAACGTTCGAGCGTTAAACGCTTGAAGGTTTCACTTGCTCTAGTCCGAACGTAGTCATATTCGCTTTTTGCAGGCTCCTGCTCTGCAAAATATAACAATCCTAAAGAGGCTGTGTTAGGAATGTGAGCGGTTGCTAGCGGGTATGCCGCCAGCAACCACTCAAGCTTCTACATACACTGTTCAGGACTACATAGTGGGTTATCGCAGAGTAACACAGGGAGGCTGTATGGCAAGTTTGTCTTCTCGTCGCAAGGTTTTTCCACGTTCCCTACAGCCCTGGGTTCGCCGCCTGAACGCCGTTCCGTCTGAACACGATCTCCTGGCTGAGGCCTTCCGTGTCGACAATGAGGTGTCGCTGCAACGTCTTGGCTCGGCGATCCTTGTGGCGGTCGGCTGCTTCTGGTTCGTCTATTTTCTCGTCGATGCTACCCTCTACCGCGAAGTGTTCTGGCAGCTCGCCGCGCTGCGTCTTGTACTGATCGCCAATGCCTTCGGCGTCGCCTGGATCTCGTATCGCCGCCTGACGAAGCTTTCTTCCTTCGATCTCTACGGCGCGGGCGTGCTCATTACCTGGGCGGTCATCTGCCTTATGGTGGTCGTGAACGGCGATCCGACTGGGCAGTACGCCACCGCTCTGTTTGGTGGTCTCTTCGTCGTTTCGCTCTTGCCCTGGAGTATAGGCTGGTTGCTGGCGCTCATGGCATCGCCCTGGCTGTTCTATACGATCGCGCTCTTTTTCATCGAAGGCGCTTTGTTGTCGCTGCGCATCTGGGTCTTCGACATCAGCCTGATCGTGACCGCGATACTCGGGGTTGCCGTGCATGTGCAGCTACAGCGCCTGCGCTGGGCGAACTACTACAACGAACAACAGGTGCTCAGCCTGAACCGGCGTATGCAAAACGAGCTGACGCTAGCGCGTGGCATTCAGCAGAGTCTGCTTGCTGCGCCACAGGCACGCTGGCTCCAATTCGGGGTGGCCTGTTTCAGCCAGCCGGCGCGCGAGGTAGGCGGCGATTTCTACCTTTACCACGGCTTTAGCGATGGCCGTCTGGCACTTGCGGTCGGCGATATTTCGGGCAAAGGGCTGCCCGCAGCACTCCTGATGTGCACGAGTCTCGCATCGCTGCAGGCGAGTCTGGGCGACGAGATCTCGCCGGCGACGCGGCTGGCGCAACTGGATTATGTGCTCACGCCCTACACTAAGGCTTCGCGCCAGAACTGCGCGCTCTGTTATGCTGAGCTGCACAGGCGAACGATGCGCGTCGCGAACGCCGGCTGTATCGCACCGCTCGTTCGCCGCCGCGACGGCCAAACCGTCTGGTTGGACGTCGGTGGTCTGCCGCTTGGCGCTGGCCTGGGCGCGCGTTTTGGCTACCACGACTGCACAATCACGCTGGAACAGGACGATATGATCGTTTTTTGTAGCGACGGTCTGGTGGAGACGATGAACGAGCAGGGCGAGTTGTTCGGCTTCGAGCGCGTCGAGCAGACGGTGCGCGTGTCCGCGGTACGCACACCACGCGACCTCGTCGATGGCCTGCTCGGCGCTGCCGCCTTCTTTCGTGGTGCTGCCGAACAGCACGACGATCTGACGATCGTGGTGATCGGCGTACAGGAGTGAATGTAATAGCTATGCGTGGAACGATAGTCTGTCTTTTCACAGCGCTGGTGTTCCTGGCGAACTTTAGCGCTACCTTGGTTGCCTCGCCTGCCCGTGCCTCCGATGCTTTCATCAATCCTGAGTTGCTCGGCATGGTGGTGCGCGACCCCTGGTACGATTTCGGTACTAATCCGGCTTTTCCCAATCAGCCGAATTACGCTGCGCAGGAGCGGATGGGTCAGGTTCTCGAACAGGCTGGCGTGCGCTGGGTGCGGCTGGAATTTTTTGTCGATGGCCAATTGCCCGAGGCTAGCGATATGATCTCGTTGACCCATATCAGCCGCTATGATTATTTTATCAACGAGGTTGCGCCGCGCCATAACTTGAAGGTGCTGGCGCTGCTCGGCTTCGGTGTGGTGCGCGGCGAGGGGCCGCTCGACAAAGAGAAAGGCCTGTTGGCCCCGACAACCGTTGATCCTATCTATGGCGGCGGTGTAAACCCATATCTGCGTACCTGGCTCGACCGGGCGCGCTTTATCGCCGCTCGTTATCAGGGCAAGATCGCCGCCTACGAAGTGCTGAACGAGCACAATCGTCTGCCGGCACCTTACCCCGGCGAACAGGTGCCACCTGAGATCGCGGCGCGTCTGCATACCAAATTCTACCGCTTTTTTAAGTTTGAAGATCGGGAAGTTCCGCCGCCGCTGCCTTCGTGGCGTGACACCGTCGCTATCGTCGTCGGCGGCTTGCACCCGGCTGGCACCGGCCCTGACCCTTCAGCGCCAACGATGACCGATCGCGAGTATCTGAAAAAGATTTACACTTCCAGCGCCTTTCGCGAATACTTTAACAATCCGCAGTACGGCAACAAGCAGCGCTACCCGCTCGATGGCCTGGGCTTTCACCCCTACCCGGAAGAGATTCGTGCTTCGCTGCAAAGCAGCCTTGATCTCATCGCGGGCCGCCTAGACGAAGTGCGCGAGCTGTTGACCGAGCTAGGTGCTAAAGAACTACCCTTGTGGATTACTGAGATCGGCTATAACGCCGGCTACGCTCGGCAAAACGCCTATGGCCAGGCCGTGTTTATGCGCTCGGTCTTCCAGCTACTGGCGCAGCGCGGGGATGTAGCGCACATCTTCTGGTTTAAATACGAAGACTTTCCACCGGCCGAGGGCAGCAACGCGCAACGCTGGGGCATCGTGCGTATACCATTTACCAGCGATAGCCGCTGCCCCGGTGGAGCCTGCTATGCGTTGAATGGTGATCCAGCGTACTATCGCCTCTCCTACCACGTCTACCGCGAACTGGCAGGCCTGCCAGTCTATCAGCAGCATCTACCAGTGTTGCAGCGATAAAGCGTTTCTTGCTGCTAGTCCGTACATCGTGCCTGCTATTGAATGGCTGGGGTGGCTGCTGGCGGAGCTGCTACGTTAGCGATCGGTTACCGGTGTGTAAAACGATGCAACCTTCGCAGCACTGCTGCGTATACCATAACAGCCCGCTGATCCAATTTCGCAGTTCCAGAGCACTCCGTTATGCAGGCGGCACGTACCGCTCAAAACACAGGAGTATCCGAGATGGTCGATGCATGGGTTTTGTTTGGAGTTGTCGCGCTTGTTGCCGTCCCCTGGCTGATTTACCGTTTTATACGCCGACGCAGTAACGCGCATTTTACCGCTAACCGCTTTCACGATTACGATTACGATCACGATAGCGGGCGCGATAATGGAACTTTTTTTGTCGGCTCTGCCGCCGGGTATGCCTTAGGCAGCAGCCACAGCAACAGCCAGGGTGAAAGCAGCCCCGCCAATAGCGATAGCGGCAGCAGTTGGGGCGATACCGGCGGTGGTGGTGGCAGCTGGGGCGGCGATTCGGGCGGTAGTGATGGTGGCAGTGGGGGCGAATAAGCGGTGTTTAAAACCAGCTACAGCGGCAGACTCAGCTCTACTGCTGTGGGATGCGTAACGAATCGGCCTGCTCAAACGGTGTAATAGAGAGCAGATTACACCAAGGAGCACACCGTGATACCGCCTGACCTGCCCCTACGCCTCAAGGAGTTACCCAGCCACGACCAGCCACGCGAGCGCCTGCGCGACCACGGCGCTGCAGCTCTAAGCGATGCGGAGCTTTTGGCGATTTTACTGCGGGTGGGCGTTGCCGGCACGGGCGTGATGCAGCTTGCGCAGCAGTTGCTGGCGGAACATCGGGGCTGGCGCGGCCTGATGCGCGCCGACTACGCGACACTCTGCCGCCAGCACGGCCTTGGCGAAGCCAAGGCTGCTACCGTCAAAGCCGCTTTAGAGATCGGGCGGCGCATTTTGATTACCGGCGGCGAAGAGCGCTTTCAGATTCGCTCGCCAAGCGACGCTGCGAATTTGCTGATGGTTGAGATGGGGCATCTCGACCAAGAGCATTTACGCACGATTTTGTTGGACACGAAGAACAATGTTCAGACGATCAGCACCGTGTATATCGGCTCGGTAAACAGTGCCCTGATTCGAGTTGGTGAGGTTTTTAAAGAGGCTATCCGACGCAACAGTACGGCGCTCATCCTGGCTCACAACCATCCCTCGGGCGACCCGACGCCGAGTACCGAGGATATTCTGGTCACGCGCCAGATCGTCGAGGCGGGCAACTTGCTCGATTGCGATGTGCTTGATCACCTGGTCATCGGTGCGGGAAAGTATATCAGCATGCGCGAACGGGGCCTTGGCTTTGGCTAACGAACATAAGGAAATGCGCCGCATCTCCTTATGTTCGTGCCAGCAGGCGCGTGTATGTGTCGGCGTATGTTGTTTATCGACACTTCAGCGTATGAACACAGCTGCCCTAGGCACCGCGTCGCCAGGGCCGTACAATTGCCACAGCCAGCGCCACAACGCCGAGTGCAAAGGGGATAGGATTGCGCTGAATGAAACCGACAAGGCCGCTGGAGCCTTGCTCGCGCAGATAGGTGCCGCCCGCCTCAACGTTGCTCGCAACAGTATCGACGAGTTCCTTGGCAGGCCCTTCACTTGGCGCGAGTGAACGCAGCTTATCGGCGGTGTCGTCGAGCACTTCGCCGACAGAGCGTGTGGCCGCGTCGGCTTGCTGACTGGCCGAGTGGGTCAGCGTGTTGATACCCTCCTGGGCTTGCTTGGTTAGATCCTGGGCGCGTTCTTGCGTTGTGTGGACGAGATCCTGCGGGTCGATATCACGGATGCCTTGCGCAACAGTGTTCACAGCGCTAGACACTTTACCGCCAATGTCTCCGGGAAGTTGCTGGGCTTGTTGGGCTGCCTGCTCGGCCAGGTTCACGGCACTCTGCTGGACGTTGTCGATCAGCTTCTTGATCTGGTCGGGCTGCTCGTTCGGCTCGCTCATGGTTCGGTTCCTCCATCGAGTCAAACACGGCCGCAGGCGACGCAAGAGGGGATTGTTGCCGCAAACACTGTACCATACTTTCTTGTTCTGTCGAATAGACGCGCAGGTGCGGTACAATATCCAGGCAAATAATCATTATAGACACTAGTGAGCCGTGAACGTCTATCTGATTCGTCACGCCCAGAGCGAAGAGAATACGCTCAATTTACGCCAGCAGGTGAGCCGCGCCGATTTCAATCGTATTGTCGGCCAGTCGGCATTGTCGCCGATCACGCCACACGGGCGTGCTCAAGCTGAAGCCGTAGCTATCAGCTTTAATGGCATTCCGATCGATCGGCTCTACAGTAGCCCGTTTCTACGGGCCTTGCAGACAGCCGAGATCATCGGCGGCCGCTTCAGCCTGGCGCCGATCGTGCTCGCTGATCTGCGCGAAATCTTGCCGCGAACAATGCCCGAGCAGCGCAGCGCGCGCAGCCTGCGTCGGCTCTTTATTCAGTCATATTTAGAGATGCTGCTGCCGGGCCAGGGCAGCCCGCAAGGCGAGGGTTGGCGCGAGGCCTACACTCGCGTGAAGCGGGCCTTTGCTGCGATAACTGAGGAGCCAGCAGAAAACGTTGTTGCAGTTGCGCATCGCGGCACAATCGGGTTGATTCTGTGGGGTCTACGTCGCAGCCCGCAGTGGCGTGTGCTCAGCCGCGATCTGAGCAATACGGGAGTCTCGCTCGTTCAACGTGTCGATCACCGCGCCGACGACGAGCCGTTCGGATAACTGCGGTTTAAGACTGGGCGGCTCACGCCATATAAGCAGGCCTCGCTACGGGTTCTATCTATTCAGACGCCAACACCTATCTCGCGGCCCACGCCCAGCTGGCTATCAACCCAATCGCGTAGGCTCGGGTAGCGCAAGTCAATGGCAAAGTCGTGTTTCATGCGCTCGTTGCTAGCGCGTACCGATGCGCTGAGCTGACGTACAACCGTGGCGTCGATGCCGGATTGCAGGGCCACATCGCGCGAAAAGGTGCGCGGTGGCACCATGCCGAGGCGCTGGCGAATTTCACTGTAAAGATCGAACTGACGGAGCGGTTCGTCGTCGACTACATTGTAGATGGCACCTGGTACACCAGCTTGCGGAGCGCGTTCGAGCACCGTGAGCAGGTCGTCGATGTGAATGTATGGTACGAAGTTTCGACCGTCGCCGAATAACGTCACGGCACCGTTTCGTACCGCATCTATCGGGTCGCGCTCGGGGCCGTAGATAGTACCCACGCGCAATATCATAGCTGGGAAATAGTGGCGGCGTACAAGTTCCATAATCGTGCGCTCAGCTTCGGCCATTACGTCGCCGAAACCCGAGAGCGGAGCCACCGCAGCATCTTCTGAAAGCAGGGTATCGCCGCCGTCCCCATAGGGGGCCGTGTTAGAAGTAAAGAGGTAGGTGCGAACGCTGCGCGCGCGCGAGGTGGCGGCGATCAGGTTCTGATTGCCTTCGACAAACGTACGATGGACGGTGCCATTACTGAGGACTGAGCATGAGGTCAGGTTATACACATAGTCGGCGTGTTCAGCAACACCGATAAGCGTTTCGGCTCGTGTGATATCGCCTGTCCAGACGACCATACCCTGGGCTGCGAGTTCAGCGACGATCGGCTCTTCCGCGTCGCGCACCAGGCCGCGCACCTTGTGCCCTTGAGCCAGTAAGCGCTGTGCAATCGTGCGCCGGTATAGCCGGCTGCCCCCGCGATGAGATAATACGCCATTGTTCACCTCTCCGTCACTCGGTGCGCTACGGCACGATCCAACTATTCAGGTACAGAAGAATTTCTCTAGTTTACCATGGCCTGTCGCTCGCTGCCTAGCTCTTGCCGCAGCAAAATAATAGTGCATTTACTTTGCATAATGCAAACAAAAGTGGTGCAAAACGTGTCCGTTGCACCACCTTGGCGAGATGCTAAACTTTTAGAAAAGAGTTTTATGGCTGCCTACAGCGCTATTAGGATAAGGTTTCAAAAAAGCCGTGTGTGTTAGTCAGTGGTGGCGGTGCCGCCACCACTGACTAACACACACCCGTTCTGAACCTGGCGTTCGTCAGAACGGTCACGCACCGGCGAACGCAAGCGGCACCCATACCTGGAAACGAATGTCCGCCGCGCTGTACTAGCATAGACCAGCATATTCTGTTCCTGAACCGGTCTAACGATTTGCTTGCAGTATCTGCTGGCGTTCTTCAGCGGTGATCAGGCTGAACGCGCTGTCACGATTGATATAGACCATCTCTTCATTTTTGACTTGTACAATCAGGTCGGCAGCACCATCGCCATTGACATCAGCAAGCCGCATCGTGACCGGCGTGAGGTCTTCTCCCGCACCAAAGAGATAGGGGCCTGGCAGTGCCCGCGTCTTGGTCGAGTCCCCGCCGGGGATCTCCAAGACAACGACCTGTCGATCTAGATTCATGGCGATGAGATGAGTTTGCGCATTCGCTTCCTCCGGACGGCCAACATTTGCCGTTAGATGGAACGTGCGCGGACGACCATAACGCATATCGTCGGCGACGACTTTGCCCCAACTCACCAAACTACTGAAAAGCACATAGACGGCGAGCAGCGCAAGCAGGCCGGTGACGATATAGGCGATCGAACCGATGTTTGCCGGGATAGCATTGAGTGTTGCCCGGCGTCCGTTTGAAGATCACGTCCTCTGACTGCCATTGCTGATGCCTCCTTTAGTCGAAACGTGTGCGGCGAGTCTACTCGTCCCTGCCCCCGTTCCAGGTTGCTACGGAAGCATCCTTCCTGCGCCGGCTTACGGGGTTATTAGCTCTTTTGTGCTGTCGCTTATATGTTCTAAAGTATAACAGAAGGATGTGCCCTCGTCAAGAACAAGTTTGCTGATTTTCGCGTTTGCGCGAGGGTCGATCGATATGGTACTCTGAAGTCGGCGGCGTGTGGGCGACGGCTTTAAGGCTGTATTGGAGAGAGAAGAACGATGCCAGCTCCCGAAGAGCAGCCGGCGCGTATCTCACCGGCGATCGAGGATTATTTAAAAGCCATTTATATCCTGCAGCAGCAGGATGATGTCGTCAGCACGACTATGCTTGGCGAGCAGGTTGGCGCACGGCCCGGCTCGGTGACGGGTATGATCAAGAAGCTCGACGAGATGGGCCTTGTGCAGCACACGCCGTACCAGGGGGTACAGCTCACGGCGGCAGGAAAGCGGGTTGCGCTTGAGGTTATTCGCCATCATCGTCTGATCGAACTCTTTCTGGTCGAATTTCTCGGCTATACCTGGGACGAAGTCCACGAGGAGGCCGAGCGACTTGAGCACCATATCAGTGAAAAGATGGAAGCGCGGATCGCGGCGCGGCTCGGCAATCCTGATTTTGACCCTCATGGAGATCCTATTCCGTCGCTAGAGGGCGTACTACCGACTTCGGACGATCATATGCTCGCCGATTTAGCTGTCGATGTGCCGGCACGTGTGGTACGTGTGCTCGACCAAGACGCTGAGCGCTTGCGCTATCTCGCCGATCTTGGTATGACGCCTGGTGTCTGCGTTATAGTTACGGCAAGCGCGCCGTTTGATGGCCCGCTTACCATACGTATTGGTGCGACAGCAACGCCGATCGATCGGCGGCTGGCACGTATGATTGCAGTCGAGATAGTGAAGGTTGCCACCACGTAGTTGTGCCTGGCCGCACAGGGCTGCGGGCGATGTAAAGCTCTGTAACTCGTCTACGCGCTTGGCTAAAGCCCTGCGCTGTTGCTATGTCATACCCGGTAAAAATGTCCAGGTTCAGACGCCTAATGCCCATAGCTGCAAGGCGACGATTGCGTTTAAAAAATATGGTATACTATCCGTCAGGTTGTGTTTAAAAAGCGCTATGAGACGCTATACATTGTATGTCTAAGGAGAAATCGTTGGCTATTCGTCCGAAATCAAATGGGATGCGCATGCGCTCGCGTCGCCGCGAATGTGAATTTACAAAGCTTGGCATCGTGCCCGACTACAAAGATGTGAAGCGCTTGCAAAAGTATGTGACGGCGCAGGGCAAAATTCTGCCGCGTCGTCGCACTGGCGTAACCGCGAAGATGCAGCGCCGTCTGTCAGTTGCGATCAAGCGTGCCCGGCACCTCGCGCTGCTGCCCGCCGCTCCTAACCATACCCGCGGCTAGTGTGCGTGTATTGTCTCCCAGGCTGGGCTGAAGCCGCTCTGTTTGAGCAGCGCGGGCAACGAGGGTTCTCCTCGCTGCCCGCGCTGTCGTTTCGTCGCGAATTCGAGAGGAGGTGTCTTATGAGTCAACCTAGCGATGCCGCTACCGTTGGGGTCAACCCCGAGTTCTGGGTGAAGGCGGTGCGCTCATATTGGCAGGGCGGTGGCTATCGGTTGACCGAGCCACGCCAGCGGATGCTAGACTCGATGGTGGCGTATGCTGCGCCCTTCAGTGCTGAGCAGCTCTACGCTGATATGCAGACGGTCGAAGTGGTGGCCCCGGGCCGTGCTACAGTTTACCGTACAATTGAACAGCTCAACGGCGCTGGCTGGCTCGCCCGTATTCATACTCAGTCGGGGGAGGGCTATGTGCCTAGCTTCCCCGGCCATCTGCATCACCTCGTCTGCACGCGCTGCGGTAAAGTGGTGGCTTTCGAAGGCTGCGCGCTTGAAGGCCTTGTCGAACGGCTGGCAAGCCAGACTGATTTTATGATCGAGGGGCATCTGCTGCAATTGTACGGTCGATGTGGGGAATGCCAGCGAGTGTAGAGGAATAACTTATGCAATCAGGCATCTGGAGAGATAGCGATGCCGTAGCTTTGGAGTTGGCTGTAGATGCTCTCGGGCACCCGGCAGAGCGTCAGGCGTTCGCGGAGATAGGCGAGGTCGAGTTGCTGACGGCGGACGATGGCTTCTGCATCGCTAAAATCGTGCTTGCCCTGTTCCGGTCCACGCCCTAACAGCAGTTTGTGGACGAGCACATCTTCGGGTGCTAGCAGATGAACGCGCGCGCCGAGCAGCGGCATCTGGCGAAGATGGGCGATCATGGGCGCGTCGAGCTGAAAGGCAGTAACGGCGCTCCCCTTACGCAGCGTGAGATCGTCGAAGAGTTTGATACCCCGCCAGATAATACGCTGGCCATCGAATTGCACCGCCTTCTGCGCAGCACGCAGTAGCGCTACCACAGTGTTGAGTTGGCCAGGAGCAACCAGCAGGTCGACATCTTGAATGGGGCGACGATCGCCATAAAGATGGGCAGCAGCCCCGCCGAATACCCCCCAGGTAAGCTTGCGCTCATCGAGTAGGCGCTGGACAAAACCAAGATTGCCGGCAATTAGCGACATTGACCGCCCTCCTCGTGCCGAGACCGCTTGTCAGAGCTTACTGATGTATAGTATCAAAGCGATGTTACAACGCGTTGCTATAGGGTGTGCGCGTTGTTGGCAAGTATACTTATTTTCCCAACCAGCCGGTACGAATGAGCTCCATCTCGTAAAATAGCACTTGGTGTTCGTGGCGATTGCGGCGAAAGAAGGGTCGTAGATGGGCCAGTTGAGGGTCATCCAGCAGGCGTAGGGCCGGATCGCTGCCAGCACTGCGCCAATCCTCGCCAACATGGCCAAAGCCAAGCCGCTCGTAGCAGCGCACAGCCCGTATGTTAAAGGCCGCGACATCGAGTTTCATCAGGCGAAAATCAAGTGGGCCGAAATAATGATCAAGAAAAACGCGCAAAGCTTCGGTGCCGAGCCCGCGACTTGTGTAGGGCGCACCTAAGGTGATGCCGAGCCGCGCGTGGCCTTGCCCTAGGTCGATCTCGCGCAAGGAGATACGCCCGATCATCTGCAACTGAGCGTTGTCGACTGCCCAGACATACCGCTGTGCCGACCAGGAGGGTAAGAAATTGTCGAGCGAGTAGTAGCGCGGGATGTTCCACAGTGAGTGCAGCGCATCACCATAGGGCGGCCAGCGCTCCTGCTCAAGCGCGTCACGCCGTGTCCAAGGGCGCAGCCTGACGCCATCACCATAGAGGATCTGCGCAAGCTCGTGCTCGGTCACACCGCTCCCTCCCGGCTCAGACCGTTGCCCATCAGCCATTCTGCCACAGAGGGCAGAACAGCGGTGGCAGTATCCGCAAGACGCTCGTCGACCAGCACACTCATGGCGGTTTCGTCGCGATTGACTTCAACGAGATACGCGCCAGCGCGGCGTGCGATAAGCGGCAAGGTTGCGGCTGGCTGAGCAAGTTCGCTCGCGCCGATAATGAGGAAGACATCGGCGTGCTCGGCGGCTAGTTGTGCCTGGCGTAACAGCTGTGAGGAAACACCTTCACCATACAACACAACATCGGGGCGCAGCCAGGCACCGCAGTGCGCACATGGCAGCGGCTCGTGGCTCTCGGTATCCCAGCTCAAGCAGAGCGTACTGCATTCGTAGCAGCGCACTCGGTTAAGGCTACCGTTCAGTTCGAGTAAGTCACGGCTGCCGGCACGCCAGTGCAAGCCGTCTATCGTTTGGGTGATCAGGCTAAAGGCTGGAAAATGCTGCTCCAGGTCGACGAGGGCGTAATGGGCTGGGCTAGGGGTAGCGCGTTCGGCCAGGCCGCGACGAAAGGCATACCAACCCCAGACGAGCCGCGGGTTGCGTAAAAAGGCCTGTGGCGTTGCTAGTTCGATCAAGTCGTACTCGGCCCACGATCCGGTTTGTGCGCCGCGGGCATTCGGCACACCGCATTCAGCGGCGAGGCCAGCGCCGGTAAGCACGGTAACCCGCTGAGCGTGGGCCAGTCTGTTTAGCAGTCGGGGCGGCAATTCGTAGCTCATCCAACCTTCCTTATCATATCAAGTGCCAGGGCGAGCGAGATAATTCAGCGACATCCAGCCTTCTACGGTGCGCCCATCGATGGTGACGCGCACCCGAATCCACGAGACATTGTCGACGATGAGCGGGCCTTCGAGTTGTTGCACCACGCTGCCGTTGGGCGCAATATCGATCACCGTGTTGTCAGCGCTGAGGCCGGGGCTAGTACGTAGATTGAGGCCGCCTTCGTTGTTAACAACCCACAACGCATCGCCGCCGAGGCGATCACGCAGCCAGCCCAGTGGGTCGATACCGGGAAGGGATGGCAGCTCGATAGCGACCCGATCGCTTAAGTAGCGCACGCCGAGGTAGCTCGCGAAGGCGACGCTGCCGATCAGGGCGAGCATGACGATCCAGGCGGTCAATCCGCCCGCTTTGCGCTGGCGTTTTACCTGGGCAGGGCTCAACGGATGCAGCTGCCCGGGTGCCACGGGTTGAGCTGTATGCACAGGCGGTGCGAGTGGTGTCTGCGCCGGGGCTTGCTGGGGGGTGCGCAGCGGTGTGCGGCGTGGGCGTGGTAACTCGGCGGGTGAGAGCGGCTGTGTGCTTGATCCTAGCTCACGCCAGAGCGTATCGAGCGCAACGGCGAGTTGCTGTGCATCGACATAACGATGTTCGGGGAAGCGTGCTGTAGCCTTGCCGATAAGCTGATCGAGAGCGGGCAGATAGAGTTGTGGCCGTAGCTGTGCCAGCGACGGCAGCTGGGCTGTCTGATCGCCCGGGCGTGTGCCGCTGAGAAGCTCGAAAAGCAGGATGCCGAGGGCGTATACGGCCGCTGCGGTGGAAGGTGCTGCACCACTTACACGCTCGGGAGCACGGTAATACACGAGATCCTGTGGTACTTCCTTCGGCGGTAACAGCCAACTTTCGACAAGTTTCACGCGCCCGTCGTCGACGAGCAAGACGTTGCTGCTGCTGACCGGTGGATGCACGATCCCGGCGGGCAGTGCGGGCGAGCGATAGCTCTGGCACATCGCCACGGCTCCCGAGACCTGGCGCAGATACAGCAGCGCCTGCTCTGGGCTCAGCGCTCCAAGTTCACGGAGCGGGCGCCCAGTGATATACTCAGTCACCATAAAGGGCCGATCGCCGACCTCGCCGCTATCAAAAATTTCGAGCAGCGCGGGATGAGAGCGGCGGGCGCTTTCGGCGGCCTCGGTGACGAAGCGCGCGCGGATGCGTTCCTGACCGATCAGCTCTTTGCGCAGCAGGTGTAATAATACGGTACGCTGGAGGCGCTCGTCGGTGGCATGGTAGACTGTGGCCAGGCGATTGTCGCCCAGACGCACTTCAACCCGATAACGCCCAAGCACGAGCGGCGCGGTGATAGGTTTAGCGGCGGAGTTGGGTGGTATCATCACTTTGTGGCTATCACAAGCTCGTAGTGACCTGGCTGCCACGGCACAATATGGATCGTGTGCAGGCCAAGTTGTTCGAGTCGGCTGCGCATCGCATTACTTGTTATACCCCCGCCCGGGCAAGAGCCGCGCCCAGCGATCGGGGTATTTGCTGACAATAAAGGTACCGCCTGGCCGCAAGACACGCGCCATCTCGGCCAGGGCACGCTGCGGTTGCGCGAAAAAACTCCAGCGCTTCCAGGCAGGTGACGAGATCGAAGCTTTCGTCCGGCCAACGTAGTTGCTCGGCGCGGCCCACTATCCAGCTGACAGATGACACTTCCCGCTCCTGTTGCCTGGCTTGAGCGCGTGCCAGCATCGCCGGCGTGAGATCGAGACCAACGACATGCCCGGTGAAGATGGGCGTTGCGGCAAGCAAGAGAGGAACGCGCCCGGTGCCGGTCGCGACATCGAGCACGCTGGGCACAGGATAACGCACGACGAACGATAAGAGCAAGGGCTTAAGCACCGCATCGTCGTGAGCAGCCAGGGCGTGGCGCACCGCATCGTAGTGCGGCGCACCGAAATGGTATAGCAGGCGCACCGCACGCGGGCCGAAGTACGTGAGCTCGCCGACAAACAGCAACCAGTACGTCAGCAGCGCCAGCACACAGAGAGTTGCAAAGCCAAGCAATAGAGCCATGGCCTTGATTATAGCACTTCTCGTACGCGGGCTTGGAGCGAGCACGTTGTGTCGTTTAGAGGCGAACGATAAGCTCCATCAGCTTGCGACGGTAGGTGCCGCCGTTAAGCTTAAACCAGCGCTCGGGCAGTTCGGCGATGAGGCGGTCGCGTTCAGCATAGCGCCCGGCGACATAGGCGTCGAGCGCGGGGCGCGCTGCTGCATCGACCGATAACGAAGCAACATAGTCAGCGGCGACGGAGATATCGTTAATAGTGCCGAGGTGATCCTGAAACCCCATCAGCGGTTCGAGCGCCGCCTGGACGCGCTCGCCGAAGATGTCCTCGAACATCTCAAGCAAGTAGCGCAGATGTTTTCCGGCGATGCGCATCTCGTGCAGCTCTTCCGGATCGTCGGCCAGACTCACGATACTATCATCGGGAACATGCGAGCGCAATGCCTCGTAGTAGCCCCAGATCGTGCTGCCGGCCATATCGCGTACCCGTCGCCGCATAGACCACTTATCGCAGTGGCCGGTGATAAAGCTCGCGAAGTCTCGCTTGAATTCGGCGTAGGCTGCATTATCGAGGCGGGCTAGCAATTGCTCGTAGGCTGCGGCACGGTCGGCCTGCAGCGACGCGATAAGCGGGCTGAGCCCGGCGGCATCGTCTGGCGTGAGCGCGGCGGCGGCGGCCTGAATATTGGCGATGAAAACATCGGTGTCGCGAACTGCACCAGCCGCCCGCGCGATGCGGCGCAGCCCGCGACGATACATGCGGATCTCCGGGGCAGGTGCTACGCCGTCGAGCACCTGAAGAATCACGCGCATACGCCGCGTGGCGACGCGCATCTCGTGAATGCCCTCGGGTCTTGGTCGTCGCGAATGTCGCGCTCGGCCAACATCAGGCGGCGGAAGTGCCGTCGGAGCAAGACAAGGCCAAGATCGGCCAGCGCTGCATTTGAGCTTTCGTACCAGGGCTTTAACAGTGCGCCGCCCTCGTTCTCATCGCCGTCGTCGCTGTCGCTATCCGCGATGGCACCAGAGGTGCTGATCTGCAGCTCTGCGTTGAAAACGCGCTGCCAGAGATCGGCCTTGCTGATGGCACGCGCACCATCGGCATCGCTCTGTGGGCCGCTGAGCAGCAAGCGCATGCCGCCTTCGGTCTGTTCGCTGCCGACGATCTGCGTCGTCTGGCTCTGCGAATAGTCGAGGCCATCGGCGACACGCACGAGCGCGGCGAGCTGCAAGGCCAGGGTCTGTTTATTTTTGCCGAGTGCTACGAAGGTTGGTTCAGTTTGCGGGCGCACCTTCTTACGATGGAAAGCGACGAGTGCCGCGATCAGGGCGCGCTCGTCGGCGTCGAGATCGGCAATCGGTTGCCGCAGCAAGATGTCGCGCCCAACGATATGATGCTGCGCCGGGTCGGTGGTGAGGCCGACATTGTGCAGCAAAGCGCCGAGCTCGAGCCACTGGCGGCTCGCGGCAGGCAAGGGACGTGCCTCGGCGACGATATCAAATAATTCAAGCGCCCTGTCGGCAACGTGGCGGGCGTGGGCAGTATCGACTTGGTAGGTCTCCAGTAGTTCCGTAATCTTCATCTGACGGTTTTCTCTCCCTAAATTGTTATAGAGTAGTTAAACAGGTTGCGAAGAAATTTGTGTAATGGCTGGCGGCGATGCTGCCAGTAATCAGACGGCCATAAACACAACCTATTGTGCGGTTATACAGTTGCAGCCAGCAAAGCGAGCCCGCGCGCTAATTTTGAGCGTGGCTCTGGCACGATCGCGATATGCTCGCGCAGCGCAACGGCTAGAGCGTCGAGGTCGGCACGTGTGCCAGCCTGCCGCAGCTCGATCTCCAGTTCGATGATCGGCTCACGGCGAGCGCCGACGACGATTACTCCATGGTCGAGTGCTAGCTCGGCGACCGCCCGACCACCCTGCTTGACATAAACGACGCGCCGCTGCGTGTCGATCGTCAGCAGTGCAACGAGCGCAGCGTCGGCGAGCAATCCGAGCGCAATAGCGCGCGCTTCGCCGACGGGCCATGTCGCCGGATGCGGTGTCTCGCTAGGAAATTCCCACTCGGCGCGCTGATGCACTCCATCTTCCACGGTGCTCGGCCCTTTTAAAGTAATTAGGCTGTGTGCGCCATGATGCGCCGTCGTAGGCTGTAACGCGCATGCTGCAAACGTCTGTCAACACTGTCAAAGTAGATATTGTGCTGGTCTTCTGTTGGGCCGCTTTGCAGCTGGTAGTCGCCCAAGCTGGTGAGCGCGGCGACGACATCGAGCTGTGCCTCGTGTGCCAGCCGGTATTTGGCTTCGGTTTCCATGGTGGCGTTGGGAAAAGGCCGATCATCGTGCAGATCGACCTTTGTGTCTTAATAATCTCTTAACATGAGTGATGTCGCGTAGTATACCATATTTCGATAGAAGGCTTTGCGGGCTTGCGGTAGTTGTGAGCGGATCGTAGAATGGTTGCGAGCTATGCGCGCCCTAACCTCGTCCATCGTTTTGCGGTTCAGATTATGCCGTGGTATGATAGGGCTGTTTATGACGCAGTGCGTATAAAACCCGGTTTCTGCCGGTTCTACAGCGGTCAAGGAGGACCCGATGCCGTATCAGATCAAACGTGTCGCTGTGATCGGGGCGGGCACGATGGGTGCCGCAATTGCCGGTCTTGTTGCTGGCACCGGCATACCGGTGCTCTTGCTCGATATGCCGCCCACGGCCCTGACAGCCGACGAGGAGGCGAAGGGCCTGCATCTCAGCCATCCTACTGTGCGCAATCGCATCGTGAAGCAGGGGTTCGATAGAATGCGCAGTGCGCGCCCCGCGAATCTTTTGAGCGCGGTGAGCGCCGAGTTGATCAGCCTGGGCAATACCGAAGACGATTTCGACCGACTCGCCGAGTGCGACTGGATCGTCGAGGCGATCGTCGAGAAGATCGCCCCCAAACAGGCCTTGATGGCGCGGATCGAGGCGGTGCGTAAGCCGGGCTCATTAGTGACAAGTAATACTTCGGGGATCCCGATCGGTGTTATCGCCGCAGGCCGTAGCGCAGAGTTCCGCCGCCACTTCTTCGGGACACATTTTTTTAACCCGCCACGTTATCTCAAGCTGCTCGAACTTATTCCGGGCGCAGATAGCGACCCGGCTGCTGTCGCGGCGATGCGTGAATTTGCCGAAATCACGCTCGGCAAAGGTGTAGTGATTTGCAAAGATCGCCCGAATTTTATCGGCAACCGCCTGGGGACATTTAGCGCGATGAGCGATTTGCGCTTTATTCTTGATAAGGGCTACACGGTTGAAGAGGTCGATGCGCTCACCGGGCCGCTGATCGGTCGCCCGAATACCGCTACGTTCCGTCTGCTCGATCTGGCCGGCAACGATATTATGGCCTATGTTGCCGACAATCTCTACGACGCTATCCCCGATGACGAGAGCCGCGCAACGTTTCGCAGCACCGATCTGTTGCAAAAGATGGTCGCCGCTGGCAAGCTTGGCAAAAAGGCGAACCAGGGCTTCTACAAAGAGACAAAAGTTGATGGCAAGCGTGAGTTCTGGCCGCTCGATTTGCAAACCTTAGCATATGTGCCGCCGCAGGGCAGCGCCGACGTGCAAAGCTTCATCGACGAAATGAAGGCGATCAAGGATCTGCCCGCGCGGCTGCGCGCAATGCTGCAGCGTGCTAGCGCAGCGCCCGAGGAGCGCGGCGCACAATTGGTAGCACAGACGCTGCTGCCGGTGATGGCCTATGCCGCACGGCGTCTGCCGGAGATCGCCGACAGTGTTGCCGATGTTGATAACGCAATGCGCTGGGGCTTTGCCCAGGAACTAGGCCCCTTCCAGATCTGGGATGCCCTGGGCTTGGCCGAGACCGCCGCGTTGATGGAGGCGCGCGATATCGAAGTAGCGCACTGGGTGAAGGCACTGCTTGCACAAGGTGAGGTCAGCTTCTACAAAATGACCGATGGGCAGCAACTGGCTTACGATGTGACACAGCGCCGCTATGTTGTGTTGCCGCGACACCCGCTGGCGATCAGCCTGGCTGAGTTGAAAGCCCAGGGCAAGGAGATCGCTGGCAACCAGAGCGCTGGCCTGATCGATATTGGTGCAGGCGTGCTCTGCTTTGAGCTGCGCGGCAAAGCGAATACAATCGATGGCTACGTGCTGGAGTTGGCCGAGGAGACGCTGCGGATTTTGCAGGATGAATGCTGGGTGGGTCTCGTGGTGGGCAATCAGGGCGCACGCTTCTCGGCGGGCGCAAACCTGCGCGACTTGGCTACACCTGTGGAGTTCGGCGACTTCGATACGCTTAATGATCTGCTACAGGCCTTCCACGCGATGATGCAGGCCTTCCGCTTTGCGCCAAAACCGGTGGTCACTGCGCCTTTCGGCCAGACTCTCGGCGGCGGCGCGGAGTTGGCGATGGTTGGTGTGCGCACAGTGGCTGCGGCCGAAACCTATATGGGTCTGGTAGAATTTGGTGTGGGCCTGATTCCAGGTGCTGGCGGGTGTAAAGAGCTGAACCGGCGGATCATCGCCGAGGCCGCACGTAATGGCGGCGATACGCTGAAGGCTTTCCAGCGTGTGTTTGAGGCGATCAGCCTGGCGAAGGTCGCTACCAGTGCGCTTGAGGCGCGCGAGCTCGGCTTTTTGCGCGCCGACGATGTGATCGTCTTCAACCAGGATCTGCTCATCGGCGCGGCGCGCCAGGAAGTGTTGAAGCTCGCCGAAAACGATTATGCGCCACCGGTTGCAGGGGCAAACTGTTATGCGATGGGCCGCGATGCGCTCGCTGCGGCACGTGTGGCGATCTATCAGATGGTGCAGGGTGGCTATGCTAGCGAGTACGATGCGTTCATCGCCGACAAACTGGCTTTTGTGCTGGCAGGTGGTGAGCTGAGCAGCCCGCAGTTTGTAGATGAGCAATACATCCTCGATCTTGAGCGCACGATGTTTGTTGAGCTCGCGCGCCAGGAGAAAACGCAGGCCCGCGCTCGCGCTATGTTGGAGACGGGCAAGCTGCTACGGAACTAAATAGGAGCAAGACGATAATGCGAGAAGCAGTGATTGTGTCTGGCGCGCGCACCGCCGGTGGGCAAGGCCCCACGTGGTACGCTGCGCACCGTGCGCCCCGATGATATGGCCGCTACGGTGATCAAGGCGGCGATCGAGCGTGCCCCGGGCCTCGATGTGTCCGATGTCGAAGATGTTATGCTGGGCTGTGCAATGCCCGAGGGCGAGCAGGGGCTAAATGTTGCCCGGGTTGCTGCACAGCGCGCCGGTTTGCCCGATACTGTAGGCGGGGTGACTGTGAACCGCTTTGTGCTCTGGTTTGCAGACGATCGCTATGGCTGCACAGCAGATTATGAGTGGTATGGCCGAGGTGATCGTCGCCGGTGGCACCGAGAGCATGAGTATGGTGCCGATGAGCGGCAACAAGTTTTCGCCCAATCCCTACCTTGCCGAGCACGATCCAGGTATGTATATCAGCATGGGCCTGACGGCAGAGAATGTCGCGCGCGCACATAAGGTTAGCCGTGAAGACCAGGATGCCTTTGCACTACGCTCGCATCAGAATGCCTTGCGTGCCCAGACCGATGGCCTGTTTGAGGCAGGGATTGTGCCGCTTGATTTCGAGATAGAAGACATCAAAGGTGGCCATGCCCAGCGCCGTAGCGTTATTTTTGCCAAAGATGAAGGCCCGCGTGCCGATACCTCGCCGGAGGCGCTGGCCAATTTGAAGCCGGTCTTTCACGCTAAAGGCAGTGTGACCGCCGGCAACAGCTCGCAGACGAGCGACGGTGCGGCCGCAGTTGTGGTGATGAGCCGGGACAAAGCCGAGGCGCTCGGCCTCAAACCACGCGCGCGGTTTATCAGCTTCGCAGTTGGTGGCGTTGCACCCGAGGTGATGGGCATTGGCCCGGTAGTTGCAATTCCAAAGGCATTAAAGCTTGCGGGCCTTGAGCTGCGCGATATCGATTTAATCGAACTGAACGAGGCTTTCGCGGCGCAGTCGCTGGCGGTGATTCGCCAGTTAGGCATCGACATAGATAAGGTGAATGTTAATGGTGGGGCCATCGCGCTCGGCCACCCGCTGGGTTGCTCGGGAGCTAAACTCACCGTACAGATTCTCGATGAGATGGAGCGTCGAGAGGCGCGTTATGGTCTGGTGACAATGTGCATCGGCGGCGGTATGGGCGCTGCGGGAATCCTTGAGCGGCTCTAGGCATAACGCTTAGGTAGCGCCTTCTGTAACCTGATCGCGCTGTGAAGAAGATGGCGGTGCTACAGGCGGCTGGGCCGCCTGTAGCACCGCCACACTGTTATATAATGGTGTGTAGTAAGGGTAGGTTCGTGTGCATCAACTTCTCCTCTCCACACAGTTTAGCGCTGATCGCCGATAACAATGTACAACGGGTTGCATATGAGGGTGTGATGACCAGCAAACCGGAGCGTCCTGCATTACGTATTCTTCTGGTTGAAGATAACGAGACAAATCAGGATTTGATCATCCGCGCATTACGGCGCCGCGGCTTTAATGTCGACGTAGCAGAAAACGGCCGTCTTGGCCTCGAAGCAGTGCTTGCGCAGCACTATGATGTTGTGCTGATGGATGTGCAGATGCCGGTGATGGATGGCATCGAGGCGACACGACGTATTCGCCAGGAGCTTGGCGACCGATGTCAACCACATATTATCGCGCTAACGGCGAATGTTGGCAGGGTTGAGCGCGAAACATGCCTTGCGGCGGTATGGATGGCTATCTCACCAAGCCGGTGGCCCTGCGCGATCTTTGTGTTCGCCTCGACCAGTTTGCGGCAGGAAACGTGTCGGAGCAGTTCATTACCGGAAGCGATGCGAGTGTTCTCGATCAATATGCGCTTGATTCGACTGCGGGCGATGCTTGGAGCGAGCGCGCCGGCAGCGATGAGCGTCTTCACGCAGAATTTTCTCCGCGATGCCGTCAATCTTCAGGTGGCAGCCCATACGGCCCTGGCAGCAAATGACGCGGAACATCTGCGCCGTATCGCCCACACTCTCAAAGCGAACAGCGCGCTGTTTGGCGCGCGTACGCTCTCTGAGATCTGTCGCGAGATAGAGGATATCGCGCGCGGTGGCCGTGTCGTTGGCTGTGCAGAGCTACTACAGAGCGCTGAGCGCGAGTTTATCCGTGTCCAACACGAGCTCGAAGCATTGATCTAGCCTATGATCCGCGCCGATATCAGCGCCAGCCGCTAGAAGCCCGTTCTTGGCTGCGCGAACCGAAGCGATATTGGTGCGCTGCAGACTGAAGATGTCTGAGCAACAAGCTAGTAGAGCGCGGCGAAAGATTGTTTCCGGGTATGGGCGCGCTTGATCTCGTCGCAATCAGGCGTCCGCTGGAGGCGAATAGACGCTCCCGCCTACTAGCTGCCTACATCGTTGACGATAGCCAAAGTTACCAGTAACGGCACGATATGCTGTGGCGCGATAGCATAGCGGTTGCGCCCCTGTTGCTCAACGACACCGACGTGCTGTAGTTCACGTAGATGGTGGTAGAGCTGGCCAGTGGAGTTCAGTCCGAGGCTTGCGAGCAGTTCCTGACCGCTCTGTGGGCCATCGAGGAGGCTCAGCAGTACCTGTAGACGCTGTACATTGCCGAGCGCTGCTAGAACCGGGGCGAGCGCTGCTGGATCAAGGCCACGCACCCAATTCACCGGCCGCACGATCTCCCACTGATACGTTTCGTCGTTACGCCTGAACATCCCGGCGAACCCGACCATACCTGCATCTCGCATGTCGAGTCTGGCTTCAAGTGTGGCCAATGCGTCAAGCAGGCCGAATGCTGAGCCACGAACCTCGTAGGACGCTGCTTCCTCGTGCAGCCCTGGCGGTGCCGTATCTGCGGCCGGTGTTATAGTTCTTTGTGCGCTCACGCCCGGCTCCCAGGATCCCGCCAGCAAGGCCTCGACCTGATCGAGACGCGCTTCAAGTGCTTGCAGGCGCGCTTGCACCTCGGCTCGTTCTGTTTCGCTCATTGATCGCTACCTACCATTGCGCACCCAGAAGATTCCAGTGCTGTAGCCAGCTGCAGAATACCACGCCGGTGACGCTCATGGCTAGGTACTTGAGTCGCTCGCCACGCCCGATCAGCCCGTTCCGCGCACCAGCAGCCGTTAGCCCGGCTAGCAAGAGGGTCGTTGGCGGCAACAGCCACATGGCGTTGAGCACGAGCGTCGTGGTCGGGAAAGCCAGGCCATAGCTCCGTAAGACATCGTAGCTCAAAGTAACCAGCGCCAGCACTGGCAGGCAAAAGGCCAGGTTCGCCTGGATTTCGCCAATGATCGGCAGGTAACGTGGTATGTACCCAGGTGAAACAGCTTTCTGCTTACGTTGCTGCCACCAGCGCCAGTAGGTGTGTAGGCTGCCGATAAGGAAGATACCCAAGCATGTTGCCGGTACGCCCAGCGCAAAAGGCAGTGTGCGATGCCAGGGCACGCGTTCGTAGGCACGTAGCCCATCAAAGTAGAAGACGGCTGGCCCTTCACCTGCGTTGAAGGCAACCATTTGGTCTTTCTCCTTGGCCATAAAAAGCGCTGAGCCAATTCCAACGTACGGCGTGCCCGCGATCGTGATACCCGCTTGCGTTGCTTGCACCCGGATCTGATTAAAGAGCGATACATAGCGCAAGCTGCTGTCGCGCTCGTAGCGCACACGCGTGTATGTGCCTTCAAAACGATCGTGGTTGTCGCTAGTTGCGGCACTCCTTGGCGCTGCAACACCGAGCGGTGCGAGAAACGTAGTACGAAACCGATCTACGAAATCGCCGCCCAAATCGGCCTCGGAGGTACTGGCGACAAAAACGCCGATGCGTTCGGCTGGCCACAGATAGAGCAAGCTTCGGTAACCCGGCAGTGCGCCATCGTGCCAGAGCGCCCGCCGCCCACCCTGTAGATCCTCGAACAACCCATAGCCCGTGCCGCGTAGTGCCGGGTGATGACTAAACTGGCGCTCTTGCATCTGCTCGATCGGATCAGGACTGATCCGCGTACTGCCTGCCAATTTGCCCCCCTCTAACATGGCCACCATAAAACGCGTCATGTCCGGCGCGGTGGCGTTAAGCCCGCCAGAGGGGTTTGTGCTGTTCATATATTCTACTGCTGTGCCGCCAAAATAGCCCCTTGCTAGTGTTTCCGTCGGTGTATAGCTGCTGTTGCTCATCTCCAATGGGCGCAAAATAGCTTCTGCTACATACTGCTCGTATGGCATTTCGGCAGCTTCGGCTACCAGTTGCCCAACTAGATCAAAGCCGTAGTTAGAATAGTTTATCACCGCTCCCGGTGCAAAAACTCGTGTCGGCATATGCTCAGCTAGGTATGCGCCAAGCTCCGGCGCTGGTTCTGGTGCCACCGAGCCTGAACCTACCTGTGTCTGATCGAACCCCGCTGTATGCGTTAGGAGTTGGTGCAGCGTCACGGGTTGGCCAGCGTAGGGTGGAATCTGAAAGCCGCTCAGCCAGCGATTTGCATCTGTACGGAGATCAAGTTGCCCTGTTTCGACCAGCTGCAGCGCTGCCAGCGCTGTGAACGATTTGGTCACCGAGGCGAGCCGGAAGCGTGTCGTTTCAACCACAACCGGCGTGTTCGTTGCGCGATTGGCCATGCCATAACCCTTAAGCAGTACTGTTTCACCCCGATAGACGACTCCTACCACAGCTCCGTCTGCGCGCGCCTCTGCCAGAGCCTGCTGAAAAAAGCTGTCGGCAAAATTTGTCATGGTTTCTGTGGTTAGCGACTGTGTCTCCTCGATGCTCTGCGCCTGAACGCGCTTTGAACTCATAAGTAAAAGTACGGCTACAATTGCCACAAGTGTGATTTTCACGGGTGTTCTCCTTTCATTCTTTCAATTGTAATTTCATAATATCGTAATTTCGGAAAAATGCAAGAGCACTGTTGGAAGGAAGGCTAGGCTCCGACCGCGTTGTCGGGCAACATCGGCTATAATCTAGTCGTCCTTTGGCAGCCAAGCAGCTCGAAGTGGAGGAGGGCTATTCGTGCAGGTTAATCCTGGGATCTTTAAAGCCTACGACATTCGCGGCGTCTATCCGACCGATCTCGACGAGCAGGCGGCCTACATGATCGGGCGCGCCTTTGTTACGTATACCGGGGCGACGACAGTAGTCGTTGGACACGATATGCGCACCTCGGGGCCAGCGCTGTTCGAGGCCGTAACGCGCGGCATCACCGACCAGGGTGCAGACGTGATCAGCATTGGGCTTGTAAGCACCGATCAGTACTATTTCGCCTGTACCGAAACCGGCCTGCCCGGTATGATGGTAACGGCATCGCACAATCCCAAGCAGTACAACGGCTTTAAGATGGTGCGCAAGATGCCATATTTGCTAAGCGGCGATGAAGGTATTCAGGATTTACGGCATCTGGTTGAGAGCGAACATTTCCCTGATGCAGAGCGCAAGGGCACGATCAGCGAGCGCGATTATAGCGAGGATTTTATCAAGAAGATGCTCTCGCTGATCGATGTCGCGGCGCTCAAACCGCTCAAGGTGATCGCCGACACAGGGAACGGTACTGTCGGTCCGATTTTGCAGAAGGTCTATGCGCATCTGCCTGTGCAGCTCACCGGGCTCTACCTCGACCCAGACGGTACCCTGCCTAATCACGGGCTCGATCCATTACAGCCCGAAAACCGGGCTGAGCTTCAGCAGCGCGTAAAGGATGATGGTGCCGATCTCGGCATTGCGTTCGACGGCGATGGTGACCGTTTCTTCGCTATTGACGATCGTGGTGAGTTTATTTCGGGGGATTTCCTGACCGCGATTCTGGCCGAGTATCTGTTGGAGAAGCAGCCCGGCTCGAAGATTCTCTACGACGTGCGTGCGTCGTGGGCGGTGGCCGATCGGGTGCGCAGCGTTGGTGGCGTCCCGTTGATGGAGCGTGTGGGTCACGCGTTTATCAAACGCCGCATGGCCGACGAAGATGCGATCTTCGCCGGCGAGGTAACAGGCCATTATTACTTCAAAGATTTTACCTACGCTGACTCAGGGCTGATTCCGTCGCTGCTGCTGTTGGAGATGCTCTCGAAGCGCGGTGTAAAAATGTCGTACTTGCTGGGCGAACTTGAGGCGAAGTATTTCATCTCAGGCGAGATCAACTCCAAGGTGCAGGACGCTAAAGCGACGCTTGAGGCGCTGAAGAAGCGGTACAGCGATGGCGAGATCGAAACGCTCGATGGCGTCTCGGTGAGCTACGAAAGCTGGCACTTTAACGTTCGTGCTTCCAATACCGAGCCGCTCGTGCGGCTGAACCTGGAGTCTGTCAACTCGCCCGAGGAGATGACCGAGAAGCGTGATGAAGTACTGGCGATTATTCGCGGGTAAAACAGTGGTGACCGGTTGCAACTGCAATCGGTCACCACTGTTTTTTATTTACCGTAGAATCAAGACGGCACCGCCATGAAAAACGTGCTCAGCATATTGGCGGGCGCGCTCTTCCTCAACGCCGCGCTGGTGCAAGAAGCTTCGCAGTTCGTCCGTATCATCAGGCCCCTCGACCGTGTCAAAACTGCCCTGCGGCTCGACATTTCGATCGTGCAGATTGCCATCGGTATCGTCGTAGCGCCCCTTGCGCTCCAAATTGCGGTCGTGTAGATTACCATCGGTATCGTCGAAACGGCCCTTGCGCTCCAAATTGCGGTCGTGCAAAGCGCTGTCAACATCATCGAAGCGACCCTCGCGCATGTGCTCCATTTCTGTGCGCAGCGTTTCAGCCGAGAGAATAGCATACTGTGCCCCGGGATTCTTCGTGCCGTGCAGTTCCTCCCAGGCGCGTTGGGCCGCTGCGTGATTGTCGTAGATCCCTATGATATTCATCATCTGCTCCTTGCGTAGAATGTGCCTCTACGTGAGAACAGCAAGAAACCTGCCACAATCTTACAAACGCCCAACGGCAACAAGCGCCAGAATGATCACACCGGCGATAATACGATAGATGCCAAAGGGAATGAACGTATTGCGCGAGACATAGCGCAGCAACCAGTCGATGCTGAGCCAGCCGACAATCATCGCGACCGTTGCGCCAAGCAGGAGGTTCCCCCAGTCGGATGGTGCGATCTGGTCGAAGCTGCCGATCAGATCGACAAGTGTGGCGAGGCCAAGCGTCGGCACAGCAAGGTAGAAGGAGAAGCGTGTTGCCACTTCGCGGCTGAGTCCGGCGAAGAGACCGCCAAAAATTGAGGCACCTGAGCGTGACACTCCCGGGATAAGCGCTAAGGTCTGGGCGATGCCGACGCCCAGCGCCTGGCCGTAGCTGATCTGCTCGAGATCGGCAGTCCGTGCAGCTTTACGTGGTAGTCGTTCGACAATAATAAAGACGATGCCGCCGAGGATAAGCGAGGTGGCGATGACTTGTGGGCTCTCGAAGAGCACTGTTTTGATCCAGTCGCGTGCGAGCAGGCCGATGATCGCCGCAGGCAAAAACGCCACGAGCACTGCGATCCAGAAGCGGCGCGCGTTGTGGGTGGCCGACGGTGTTTCCCCCTGGCCGAGCACAGCGCGCAACTGGCTAAAGAGATCGCGGAAATAATAGGCGACCACCGAAATCACTGTGCCAAACTGAATAAAAATTTCGAAGGTTCCGCCGATACTGCCGCCGTAATCGAGGAGATCGGCAGCAATCAGCAGATGCCCGGTCGACGAGATCGGCAAGAACTCGGTGAGGCCCTGCACGACGCCCAGCACGATGACTTTCCACCATTCGGGGTTACTCGGTACAGTGAGGACGAGGCCGAGCACGAGCAAAACGAAGGCCGCGATCATCAAGGGCATCGGCAGGCGGACATTCGATTGAACAGCTGTGTTTTGCATACCAGGATTATAGCAGCCACAGATGAGCCGCCTATCATTTTGAGGCGCACGGACGCACGCTTTAGGTGACGTTTTATTCTATAAAGCTCGGATTGCTGCCGATGTGGCAACGCCACATCGGCAGCAACACTTCTCTTACATACCGAATTCGAGGCGGCGGATGAGCGCGAGTGGCAGTTGTGCTTCCTGCATCTGCTGCTGCGTCTTGCCGATGTCGTAGGCCACACGCTGGAAGCGCACAGTGTTCGTATCGGTGTCGAGCATAGCGTAGGCCGCACGTGCATCTTGGTCGCGGGGCTGGCCGACACTGCCGGGGTTAAGGAAAAAGCGCGTCGTCTGCAGCTCAAGCGTCTGGCCGCTCTCGGGCAAGAAGCGGCGCACACGGGCGCTATGGTCGATCTCGAAGCCGAGCTGAACGTGCGAATGGCCGACAAAACAGATCTGCGTATCAAAGAGCGCAAAGTTGATGCGCGCCTGGTCGGGCATCAGCAAATACTCCCAGACTGGCTCGCGCGGGCTGCCGTGAACCACAGTGTAGCGGTCGTCGATACGTACAAGCGCTGGTAAGGGCTCGATCCAGGCACGATTCTCAGCGCTCAACTGTTGCCCATTCCAGATATTCGCGCGGCGCGCATCGGGGTTAAAATCGCTCAGATCTAACTTATCGAGGCAGGCCAGATCGTGATTGCCGGTGATGGCGATCGATGCATGCTGACGCATCAGTGCGATACACTCATTGGGTCGTGGGCCGTAGCCGATAGTATCACCAAGACACCAGAGCGCATCGTAAGAGCCGGCAGCAGCGAGAACAGTCTCAAGCGCGACAAGGTTCGAATGAATGTCTGAAACGATCACAATACGCATACGTACGTTCTTTGACTACACGCTGAACGAGGCTATATAATAGCGCATGTCCGCCTCTGCGTTGCAGGAGTCGTCACATTACCATGGTCGAGCCAACGGGGGCATTGCCCGTATCTGGGCTTAAAGCAAAACCAGGCAATCCGCTTTGCCTCGCCTACGCCGGAGCATCGTTGTTATGTCACCGGCCAGTCACAGGAAATTCCCGTCATCCAGGCGGATTATTGCCTGTCGGCGAACCACGTCAGTTGTCCATTATACATTGGCTTAACTGTCCCTACAACGGCAGTTCAGGCAGCGCAGTTGGCTGCACCGCCTATGCCGCAGGGCGGCCTTGGTGGCTGGCTAGCGGGCCTCTCGCCGCGTGATCGCCTGATCTATATGCTGATTCTCGGGGTGCTCGGCGCGGTGCTGATCGGCTATCTCGCTGTTGTGGTAGGCTGGTTCTCGGGTGGCGCTTTTGGGGCTACGCCAACTTCGGCTGTACCGCTGCCCACGCCAAGTGCCAGCCGTACCGTCGTTGCAACCGCTACTGTTACGCCGAGCCGAACGCCAAGCCGAACGCCGACGACAGCGCCAAGCGCTACCCCCAGCCCGACAGATGCGCCGTTCCCGACGATCACGCCGTTTCCAACAGATACGCCCATCCCGCCAACAGCACCGCCGCCGATCTTCCCGATCATCACCTTTACTCCGGTGCCTCCTGTCCAACCGACGCTGGAGCCGACGCTGGAGCGAC